>JAJZJJ010000610.1 GCA_021810175.1 Acidobacteriota bacterium
TACTGGAGCAAGCCTGGCAGAGACGGTGAAGGAGGATCAGCCGGCGAGGCCGACGAGTACCTTTGGGCCGGTGGGCTGGGGGCTTCCGCCATAAGGCTCGACGGTGACGGCGAAGGCTTTGGCCGCAGTGCCGGGGGCGACATGGGCGGTGAAAACGGCGGACTGCTCGGCGGCGGGGAAGACCTGGAGGCTGACGGGTGCTCCGGAGGTGGGAACGAGCCAGAGCTGGTAGCTTTTGCCGGGAGGCGCGGGCGCGAGGCGGCCGGTCCAGACGACGACGCCGGAAGCCTGGTTGTAGAGGACGCCGGCGCGGAGTCCGGCATTGCCGGGCTGAGGGGCGAGGGCGACGTGGATGGTGCGGGGAGCGCCGATCATGCGCTGGAAATCGGCGCGGGTAGCGGCCATCTCCTGCGTACGCGCCTGGGCGAGGGAGAGCTGAGCGCGGAGATCGCGGTTTTGGCGGGCGTACCGGAGATTGGCGGTCCAGAGCCAAGCGCAGAGGCCGGCGAAGACAACAGTGGCGGTGGCGAGAGCCGGAGTGAGCCATGCCCAGCGGCGGACGGGCGGGACCAGAGGGGCGGCCGGCTGGAACTGCGCCCTGCGTCGGGCTTCGGCTTCCGGCTGGATGCGGGCCATGAGAGCTTCTTTGACGCGAGGCGGAGGAATGGCGGCGGACGTGGCCATACCGGGCAGAATGGAGCGGGCGCGCGCAGCCGCCAGCAGGCGGGCACACTCCGAGCAGACCTTTACATGAGCCTCAAAGGCCTGCCGTTCCTCACCATCCAGCGCCCCGAGGGCGTAGAGGTCAGGGTCTTCCGGATTGACGTGTCGTTCCATTTTCAAAAATCTGTTTCAGGTACTGCATGGCGGTGCGGACCCGAGTTTTAACGGTACCGAGAGGCGCGCCGGTGCGGGCTGCGATCTCGGTCTGGGTCATGCCCTCAAAGTACGCCAGTTCGACGGCGGTGCGCTGCTCCGGCGGGAGGGCTTCCATGGCTACCCTGAGACGCTGGAGCAATTCGGCCTGCTGGGTTTCATTTTCTATATTGACCGAAGACGGGACAGCGCCTTCGGGAAATGCGGTATCGAGGTTGTCGGCTGGTTCGCGGAATTCGCGGCGGCGGAGGTGCGAGATGGCGCGGTTGCGACCGATGACCATGAGCCAGGCAGGGAGCGATCCGCGGGTTTCATCGAAGTGGGAGGCATTGCGCCAGAGCTGGAGAAACAAGTCCTGGAGGATCTCTTCGGCCGCATGGGCATCGCGGAGGATGCGGAACAGCATGGAATAGATCATGCCGGAGTAGCGGTCATAGAGGGTGGAAAGCGCGCTTTCGTCTCCCGCCATCATTCGCTCGACCAGAGCCGAGTCCGGTGCATGCTGTAACGACACAGTCAGGACGCCTCGCTGCGGTTCTGGAAACGATACGCGGGAAGCCATGGGAATGGATTCCGCAGGAACGGGAAAAGCCGGGCTGGGGCCGGCTCAGTTGCTGGAGGCGATGATAACCGCAATGCGATGTGGGACGCCAGGAGGAGCGCGGGAAAAAATCCGTGGGAAGGAGCAATCCGAATTCGGGAATGGGGCGTACGTGTGGCAGGAGGAATACCCCATGCGCGAAATGGACGATGCCGGAAAACTCTCAGCGGAGCAGTTGCTGAACCGGCTACGAGTGAAACGAGCACTGAACCGGCGCAGCTTTCTTGCTGGGCTGGGCATCACGAGCGCGGCAGCGGCGGGAGGAGCCATACTGGCGGGCTGCGGCGGCAGCGGCATGAAGACGGTGATGGCTGCGGGGCCGACGGAAACGGATGTTCTGAACTTCGCGCTGAATCTGGAATATCTGGAGGCGACCTTCTACAGCTATGTGGTGACGGGAGGCGATATTCCGAGCGCGGACACGGGCGGGGGACCAGCGCCGATGGGCGCGCCGGGAGCGATGCCGGGATTTCAGACGCAGCAGATCGCAGATATGTTTGCGGAGATTTATTACGACGAGCTGAGCCATGTGAAGGATCTGCGGGCGGTGCTGGGCAGTTCGGCGGTGGCGCGGCCGCAACTGGATCTGGGGGCACTGGGAACGGTGAGCACGGCGAACTACATCACCTTCGCGCGGCTGTTCGAGGATGTGGGTGTAACAGCATACGCAGGAGCAGCCACAGACCTGACGGGCACGAATCTGCAATATGCGGCGGAGATTCTGGCGGTGGAGAGCTTCCACTCGGGGGCGATCCGGCTGCTGGCGATCCAGGAAAGGGCGCCCTACCTGCCGGCGTCGGTGGTTCCGGCGGACGGCATGGATGTTCCGCCATACGATCCCGGATCGGTTGCGGCGGCGGAGAACGGGCCTACGAGCAGTGGAGCGTTCTTCGCCACGGCGGGAGCGAACGGCGTGAATAAGACGCCTCCGGGTCTGGCTTATGGGCGGACGACGTCGCAGGTGCTGGCGATTGTGTATGCCAATGGAGCGGCCGGTACGGCGAAGGGCGGGTTCTATCCGAACGGCATGAACGGTACGATCACAACGGTGTAAGGCAGCGAGCGGCCATTCGTGCTTATTTAGTTCGATTCCCCAGGTACGCGTGCAAGCGATGGAAGGGCCGGCCCTGAGGCCGGCCCGCATCGTATTGGTTTCCGGGCCGTTCCGGGAGGTTGTGCGGATTCCGGGCCTAGGAATGATACGGCGGCATTACAAAGCTGATAGACTCATGCCGCGCTGTCCTTGTGGTTCCTGCTGGGCGGCGAAAATCCCCAATCCCCTGAGTGAGGAAAGAACGACTATGGCTACCGCCACGTCTGCGCAGGTTACGCCCGAGCGCATTCTGCAAATGTCCTGGGGGTATGTGCCGCCCCTTGTGCTGGAAGCAGCGATTCGGCACCACGTTTTCGACGTGCTGGACGCTGGTCCCATGGATTTGTGGGAGGTGGAGAAGGCGACGGGAGCGTCGGCGCGCGGCCTGGCGGCGATTATGAATGCGCTG
>JAJZJJ010000611.1 GCA_021810175.1 Acidobacteriota bacterium
ATCTCAATCAACTACGCCGATATCAGCTCATCACCGCACTCTTCAACAGACCAAGCTGAAATCTCACGCCCAATAACAAACCCCACCAAAATGGTGGGGTTCGTCAGCAGTCTGGGGTGGGGATGGAAACATCCCCACTTTTTGTTTTGAGCGAGAACTGCCGTTCGGAGCTACTGCGGCAAGAGGCGGACGTGCTCGGCGCGAATATCGTTTGCGGTGAAGAGCCGCAGGAACGGCGCGCCCTGGCAGGCGGCTTCGACGGCCGGGCGGCCATTGGCTTCTTCACGCTCAACGAGACAGATGGCGGCGAGAATCTTCAGTCCGGATTCGCGCGCCGCCTCAATGGCCTGGATGGTGGATGCGCCGGTGGTGCACACATCATCGACGATCACAACCGAGCCGTTTTCAGGATAAAAACCCTCCAGCCTGCGGCCGGTGCCATGAGCTTTTTCCGTCTTGCGCACCAGAAAGCCGTGAATGAGCGGCGAGCCGGGGTGGCCGAGCGCATAGTAGGCGCTGGCAGTAGCAACGTTGGAGACGATGGGGTCGGCGCCCATGGTGAGTCCGCCAACTGCGTCGGGACGTAGTTTCTGCTCATGCAGCAGGTCGAGAATGGCAAGCCCGGTGAGGCGTCCGCCCTCGGCGTGGAGGGTGGTGGTGCGGCAATCGATGTAGTAATCACTGGTGCCGCCGGAGGACAGCTTGAACTGGCCTAGACGGAATGAGTTGCGTGCAATGAGTTCCAGAAGCGCTGCGCGGTGCGGGGTCGTCATGCTGCCAATTTTAATTGGAATCGCTCAGGAACCTATCTTGTACAGGTGCTGAAAGCCGCTGGTCTGGAACAGCACTCCCGCAAACAGGACAAAGTTGTAGGCCGCATGCACCACGGCTCCTGCGGCGACCGAGTCGGTCGCCAGGCGGATGATGCACAAAATCACGCTGACCATGGCGATCAGCAGCAGCGGCCCCCATGCGTCTGACACCTGCTGCGCGTGCAGCATCGTGAAGGGAATCGTCGTGAGGATCACCGCAAGCGGAACTCCGGCATAGCGGGTGACGGCCTCATTGCTGATCCCACGGCGTTCGGCCCACCGGAAGATGTTGATCAGCGATGGCAGCAGGAAGCCGCGAAACGCCAGCTCCTCGGTCATGGGCGCGGCCGTAATGCCGAAAATGAGCATGAACCATGCGCCGGTGGTCGAGGTCATCATGTCCCGCAGTATTGGTGGGCTCTTGGGCATCGGCAAAAAGTTGCCCAGCGACCCGATCAGCAATCCCGCCACCAGTCCGATGCCCGCAAGGCGCCAGAAGTACCGCAGCGCACCCCGGAAATTCCAGTGAAGAGCTTTCCCGAAGGATTCGAACCAGATGGACTCGAAGACAGGGATCGAGAGCAGCACCAGCAGTCCGTAGGACGCGGCCTGCGTCGGAATGCTGAAAACTGGATTCCCGGCGATTACCCGGAGGGCCTTGTCCAGCCCGGCGCTCGACTGCGGGCCGTGGATAGCCAGCTGGTAAATCACCGTCGCGCCAATCTCCGTGAGGATCATCAGGATGAAGGCGATCAGGAAAAACAGGATGGTATGGCCAATGTTGGGAATCAGCCTCGGCAGCGCGGGCGCCTCCGTGAAAGGTGAAAACTCGTTGCGCGCATATCCGGAGAAACTCGGAGAGTGAGGCCCGGAAGGATACGTGAAGCCCGTGATGGGCTCGCGCATGGGCTCGGGAGTGGCAGTGTTGGCCGCATCATTGTCCCGCTTGCCTTCAGGGTGAAATTCGCTCATTTCTTCGGTGCTTTCCCTTTCGGTTGCGCGGCGCGCCGCGTCGTTTGTTGCCGTGCACGCTTCTTGGTGGAAGATGCACGTTCGGCGCGTTCGGGTTCACTGGCTCTGGACGAAGGGCTGGGTGCGGGCGTTGGATGAAGGGCGATGCTCTCCGACGGGTGCTCGGCATAGTAGCGGCGGAGAAATTCGCCGGTATGCGAGCCGGAAACGCCGGCTACCGCTTCAGGCGTGCCCTCGGCGACAACCTGGCCGCCGTCTTCGCCGCCTTCCGGGCCGAGATCAACGACCCAGTCGGCATTGCGGACCACGTCGAGATTGTGCTCGATGATGATGACCGTGTTCCCGAGGTCCGTGAGCCGGTGCAGCACTTCCAGCAGCTTGCGCACGTCGTCAAAGTGCAGGCCCGTAGTCGGCTCGTCAAGCAGGTACAGGGTGCGGCCGGTCTGGCGCTTCGAGAGCTCGCGGGCCAGTTTCATCCGTTGGGCTTCTCCGCCGGAAAGCGTGGTGGCCGCCTGGCCCAGATGGATATAGCCGAGCCCCACATCGACCAGTGTCTGCAGCTTCTGGCGCGCCTGCGGAATGTCCGCGAGGACCACCAGCGCGTCTTCGATGGTCAGCTCCAGCACGTCGGCAATCGAGTAGCCGTTGAACTTGACCGCCAGCGTCTCCTGGTTGTAACGGCGACCGTTACAAACTTCACACTGCACATACACGTCCGGCAGGAAGTTCATCTCGATGCGGCGCTGGCCGTCCCCTTGGCACGTCTCGCACCGGCCTCCCGACACGTTGAAGGAAAATCGCCCCGGCTTGTAGCCGCGCTCCCGCGACTCCGGCAGCATCGCGAAGAGGTCGCGGATCGCCGTGAAGACCCCGGTGTAGGTCGCGGGATTCGACCGCGGCGTGCGCCCGATCGGCGACTGGTCGATCCGGATTGCCTTGTCGATGTTTTCAAAGCCGGTGATGCGCTGGTGCTCGCCGGGATCCTCGCGCGAGCCGTAGAGCTGCCGGGCGAGCGCGCGGTAGAGAATGTCATTGACCAGCGTGCTTTTGCCCGAACCGGAAACACCGGTCACTACCGTCATCACACCCAGCGGAAAGCGCGCGGTCAGGTCCTTCAGATTGTGGCTGCGCGCGCCTTCCACGGTGATCCATTTGCCCGTCAGCTCGCGCGGCGCCATGCGATGCAGGA
>JAJZJJ010000612.1 GCA_021810175.1 Acidobacteriota bacterium
CACCGTCATCCTCATTCTCGCCGCGCTGGTCCTGCTTTCCGTTCTCATCGAGAATTTCTGGTGCCGCTACCTGTGCCCTTACGGCGCGCTGATGGGCCTGGTTTCGCTCCTCAGCCCCACGAAGATTCGGCGCGATCAGGAAGCCTGCATTGACTGCGGCAAATGCTCCCGCGCCTGCCCGTCGCATCTGCCGGTGGATCAGCTGGTGCAGATTCGCTCCGTGGAGTGCACCGCCTGCATGGCCTGCGTCGCCTCCTGCCCGGTCGAGAACGGCCTGCAGTTTGCCCTTCCGCCCAGGAAAAGCGAGAGCATCGCGGCGCGCTGGCGCGGGCGAATTGCCACTCCGCAAATGGTGGCGATTCTGCTCGCCTGCCTCTTCTTCGGAACCGTTCTGATGGCCAAAGCCACTGGCCACTGGAACACCAACGTCCCCCGGCAGATGTACATGGTGCTGGTGCCGCACGCCGATGAGGTAGCGCACCCCATGTAGCCGGGGCCAGCAGCCCGGCCGCCGGAGCCCACGCCCCGGCCGGGCGCCCCATCTCAGCTCTCCGTCGTCAGCTCCAGCTCTTCAAAGCGCCGCAACTTGTAAATCGCGATGGAAACAATCCAGCTCAGCGCGAAGAGCCCGACGATGCAGTAGCCCAGCATTCCGAAATTCTCGTTGAGCCGTCCCACCCATCCCCAGAACCGGCCCTGCAGATGCATCTGCCCGCCCACCAGGCCAAGAGCTTCCACGCCCCCCACCACCACGGCCACCACCACTGACACCGACGTGATGGTCAGGTTGTAGTAAAGCTTGCGAATCGGCTTCACATACGCCCAGCCGTAAGCGCCCAGCATCAGCACATTATCCGTTGTATCGACCAGCGACATCCCCGCGGCGAAGAGCACCGGAAAGACCAGAATGGACGCCAGCGACAGCCCTCGCGAGGCCTCCGCTGCCGAAATCCCCAGCAGCCCGATCTCCGTGGCCGTATCGAAGCCCAGCCCAAACAGTAACCCCAGCGGATACATGTGCCAGCTCCGGCGGATCATGCCGAAGACGGGCCGAAAGATGCGCGCGAGAAATCCGCGGCCGGAGAGCAGCAGGTCCAGGTCCTCGTCCACATACGGCTCGCCGCGCCGCACGCGCGTGAAGGTGCGATAGACCGACACCAGCACCACGATGTTCACGAAGGCAATGGCCAGCAGGAACATCGAGGAAACCAGCGTCCCAATCGGGCCTCCGATGCTGCGCAGCTGGTTGAAATGGTGCTGCAGCCCGAGCGCCGCCGCGGCAATCAGCAGCGATCCCACCACCACCACGGTCGAATGGCCCAGCGAGAACATCAGGCCGACTCCGACCGGGCGCTTGCCCTCCTGCATCAGCTTGCGAGTCACGTTGTCGATGGCGGCGATGTGGTCGGCGTCCACCGCATGGCGCAAGCCGAAGCTGTACGCCAGAAACGCAGTCCCCAGCAGAACCGGGTAATGCCGGAACGCGGCGATGGCCCACAGCCACGCCGCCACATTGAAAAGGATGAGCAGCCCGTAGAGGCCCGCGACTTTGCCGCGAAGATTTCCCGCCCGGTCGCTGAACAGGTTGCCGAAAGCGGAAGTCATCGTGGGCGGGCTCGACTCTCGTGAACAGAAAATGTGGGGCTGAACAGGAGAGGAGAGAACAGCCTCGACATCCTGCTCCTGTCCCCAATCTTAGCCCGATGCTCTCACGCCTCTCCGGCTACGCCTGTGAGGCTGGTCACAGGCGTCCTCCGGGAGGTTCAGCCGGCTATTTCGGGTAGGACGGATCCATAATCGCGCAGCCTTCGCCGCCAAACGGCGTGTGCTCCGCCCGGATGTCCGTTCCGGTCTTCGGGAAGTCCAGCCACGGGCCGAACTGCGCGGCCGAGTACTGCGGCCATGCGGCCGGGCCGGTGGGCACATCGTTTTTGGCGAAGCTGGTCCAGTACAGGTCCAGATCCTGTCCGATCTGCAGATCCTCGGCCGTCGGCTGGGTCTTTCCCTGGAAGGCGTCGAACAGATAGAAAAGCTCCGAGGTATGGAACGCCGACTTCTGCCCCGGATCCGGCCGGTCGAAGCGGTAAACCCACGTCGGATATCCATGCTCGGCGTGCCAGTGGGCCAGCAGCCGGATCGCGCAGTGGAAGTCGTGATCCGTGGCGAAGCGCGCCGAGGGCGAGCCCAGCAGGGCGCTTGGCGTCTTCTGGTAATACGCCTGCAGGCGCGCGGCGGCCTTGTAGCCCAGAGTCTCCGCCATCACGTGGTGCAGCTCCGAAGGTGTCTGCCCGCCCGGAACAATCTCCCGCGCATTCGTGCCCAGCACCAGCGCCACGGGTGCTTCCTCGCCCGCCTGGTAGACGCGCCACGGCATCTCCGGCAGTACCCAGCCATCCACGCTGGCCCCGCGATAGCCCCACCAGTTCACCGGTGGCGGCTGGGGCGCGGCCTGCGAGGCAGCCAGCACGGCAGCCGTATTGTCGGCCCGCTGCACCGCCAGCGTCGGACCCAGCGCTTTGGATACCGGCGCCCAGGCGATTTCGGACTCCTGCTTCGTCGCCGTCGGCATCAGGCCCAGAACCTGCCCGCTCTCTTCCAGCGCCGCCCGGAACAGCCCCCGCGCCAGTGGAGACGTCAGCAGCAGCCCTGTATCCACCGCGCCCGCGGACTGGCCGAAGATCATCACCTTTTGCGGATTGCCCCCGAACCGGGCAATGTTCTTCTGGACCCATTGCAGGGCCGCAATCTGGTCGAGAATGCCATAGTCGCCCGAGGCATGGTGCGGCGATTCCTTGTCCAGCGCCGGCGTGCGGTAAAAGCCGAAGATGTCCACCCGGTATTCGACCGTGACCAGCACTACCCCGTGTGTGACCAGCGGCACGCCGTTCGAGAACCCGTCGCCCGCCAGGTTGGAGCCGCCGTGGATGTAGAACATCACCGGCAGATTGTGCGCGTGGGCGGGCGCCCA
>JAJZJJ010000613.1 GCA_021810175.1 Acidobacteriota bacterium
ATGATCCGGGAACGATTATCGGTGAGCAGCAGATTGACGGCGGCCTGACCGATGGTAACGGCAAAGTTGGTGGAGTTCAGATGGGCCAGATTATTCAGTGTCAGACTGCTGTTGGGCGTTGAGACTGAGGAATTGGTCGCCGAACTGGAGGAATTGGTATTGGTGATATTGGCGTTCGACGGCTGGAAGTTGATGCTGGCGGTCTGCGGCAGCTGTACGCCGATGTTATGGAGGAGATCCCTGCTGACCTCCATGACCGCTACGTCCAGGATGACTTCCGGCTTGGACTTGTCCAGATCGGCGATGAGTCGTCTGGCGAGCAGGATTTCGTCCGGGGTTCCGCGCATGACGATGGCATCGTCGCTGGCGACGCCGTTGATCCGGGCGTCCTGGAACATATTGCGGAGCACGGTCATGGTTTCGGTGAAGTCGTTCTGCTGGGCGACGTTGTGGAGGTAGAAGGTCTCCACGGCCTGCTGATCCAGCTCCATGTGCTTGGCGCGGGTGTCCGCCGCCACAAAGATGGTGTTGGAGGTGACGGGACGCCAGAAGGTACCCGAACTCATGGCCACGATGCGCAGGGCGTTATACCAGGTGACGTTATTGAGGTCCACCTGGATGCGCCGTGAGCTGTAGGAGGGGTCGAAGAGGACGTTGATCCCGGCGGCTTTGGCGATGGCGCGGTAGACGATGCGACTGTCCGCCACCATGTGGAGGGTAAGGGGCTCATTCGACAGGGGCTTGAGCTGAACCGGAGGGGCGAGCTCCTGAAAAGCCTGCCTCACGGTTCGCGGAGCCTGGCGCGTACCCATCTTTCTGCCATTGAGGATGGCTTTGGTCGCCTGGATGTCCTGCGATGCCAGCTCGTTGCTGGGGTCGATTTCGAGGGCTCGGAGAAATTCCGTGAGGGCGCCGGTATAGTCGCCCTGGTCGCGCAGACGCTCTCCGCGCTCCACATGGATAGCCGCGGCATCAAAGCGGACGCGTTGATAGGAGAGGCGATATTGCTCGTCGTCCGGCTTCTTCTGGAATGCGCGGTAGTAGTCCTGGTACGCGGCCAGGGTATTGCCTGCATCCTCAGCCTTTCTTCCCTGCTTAAACCAATGCTTCGCCGACTGTGCGCCGGCGTGTGGGGTCGCCGCGAGAAGTGCGGCAAAAAGTGCCCAGTTCATCCAGCTAAGCTTCATGGAGCTCCATCATGAGCGGAAATTGTTCCCGAAAGAAATTGACCGATGCCATCCAGGCGGCTTTCAGTTTCGCGATTTCGCCCGAATCGCGCCGGGTATAGTATCGCATTCCACTGCATCGGCTTGCGTGTTTCCGAGACTGATTGCCGAAGGGGAGTTCGGCGCGATCCTGCGGTTCAATTGGCGGCCTGGCGGCAAACATATACGATGAAAATCTGGAACCGAATTTATGGCCCGCGCTTCCTCCCATCCCGTTAAGCCCAACCCGCCGAAGCCCAAGCCTCGCGATCCGGTTGCTTCCGGCACCCGCGACGCGGCGGTGAATCGCGCAGCCGGGCACAACTACTTTCTGCTGGAGAAGTACGAGGCCGGCATTGCGCTGCGCGGAACCGAGGTCAAGTCGATCCGGGAAGGCAAGGCGAACCTGAAGGACGCCTACGGCCTCATTAAGGACGGGGAGGCGTTTCTCCTTAACGCGCACATTGGAGCGTACTCCCACGGCAGCTACAACAATCACGACACGCTCCGCACTCGCAAATTACTACTCCACCAGGAGGAAATCCGAAAGCTCACGGGAAAGACGCAGCAGAAGGGGTTAACGCTCATTCCCACTCGGCTTTATTTCCGCCATGGGCGGGTGAAATGCGAGCTGGCCATTGCCCGGGGCAAGCAGGACTGGGATAAGCGGGAAACCGAACGGCGGCGGGAGGCGGACCGCGAGGCGCGTGCGGCGATTGCCCGCAGCCGGAAGGTCTGACCGTTCAGGGGCAAAATCGGCCAGCATTCAACCAATGCCCTGTGGAGGGAGTCGCAAAGCTATGAAAACGAATGTCGTTTCTGTGTCCGTCGCTTCGGTCGAGACTGAGCTGCTTGTGGTGATGGCCTGGGATTCCAGTCCGGCCGCCGGGAACGGCGATACCCAGCCCGCAATCCAGGTTGCCGCAGAGGATGCTGTTCGAACGGCCGCTCAGGCGGTGCTGGGAGGCGGCGAGTTCAAAGCCGATTCCGGAGAAACGCTGCTGCTCCACAATCCCTCGGGGTTGAAGGCAAAGCGGCTGCTCCTCGTCGGATTGGGGAAGGCGGCCAAAGTAACTGCCCATGAGGTTCGGAAAGCGGCCGGAGTCGCGGTGCGTTTTGCCAAGCCGCGGAATGTGCGGGATTTGGCGATTGCGGTTCCAGTGGCAGAGGCGCTGGCTCCGCAGCTTACGGTTCGGGCGCTGGTTGAAGGTGCGATTGTCGCCGATTTTGACCCGGATGTGTATCGTTCCGACCGCAAGGATCGGAGCTTAGTGAGCCTGCAGGTGGTTCTCGGCCCTGGGGGCGATCAGGGTGCGGCTGAGGCCGGTATGACCGAGGGTGTTGTGGTTGCGGAGTCGCAGAACTTCGCCCGAACGCTGATCAACGAGCCGGGCAATCGGATGACGCCGACGATTCTGGGAGAACGGGCGGCGGAGATGTGCCGGGAGTCGGGGCTGCAGTGCGAGGTGTACTCGACGGAGAAGCTTCGGGAGTTGCAGATGGGGGCGTTTCTGAGCGTCACGCAGGGATCGGACGAGCCGCCCGCGCTCATTGTGATGCGGTATGAGCCGAAGGACGCGCCGGCGGACGGACCGGTTCTGGGGCTGGTGGGGAAGGGCATTACGTTCGATTCGGGCGGTATTTCTCTCAAACCCGCCGACAGCATGGAGAAGATGAAATACGACATGGCGGGAGGAGCCGCCATGATCGGAGCAATGCGAGCCATTGCGCAATTGAAGCCGAATGTGCGGGTAATTGGGAT
>JAJZJJ010000614.1 GCA_021810175.1 Acidobacteriota bacterium
GTCGTCGTGCTCCACTCCCTGGTGCGCCGAGTAGTGGTCGTGGCACATGCATGCCCGGATTCCGGGCATCTTGTTCGCCGCCACGCACACTCCCACCCCGCTGCCGCATATCAGAATCCCCCGCTCCGCCCGCCCGGCCAGCAGCTCTCGCCCCACCGCCTCGGCATAGTCCGGATAATCCGAAGGTTCCGTGTTGTACGCGCCCAGGTCCGTCACTTCATGACCCAGGCGCTCGAGGTATCCGCGAACCTCTTCCTTCAGCGGATACCCTGCGTGATCGGCTCCAATCGCCAGCTTCATCCTTATTTCCCCGCCAGCGCCGGCTCGTTCTTCCGCGCGCGCTCCACCAGTGCCTTCGCCCTGGCCACCACACTGTCCGTGCCGAAGCCAAGCTTCTCCAGCACCGTCACCCCGGGAGCCGATGCCCCAAAGCGGTCGATTCCGATCACGTCGCCGTCCCGGCCCACGTACTTCCACCACCCCAGCGTCGCACCCGCCTCAATCGCCAGCTTCGGCACCGAATTCGGGAAGATCGCGGCCTTGTACTCCTCGCTCTGCTCCTCAAACAGCCGCGTGCTCGGCATGGAAACCACCCGCGCCACGATTCCGTCCTTCTTCAGTTGCTCCGCGGCTCGCAGCGCCGGCCACAGCTCCGCGCCCGTGCCCACAATCAGCACGTCCGGCGTCTCGCCGCCCTGCTCCACGACGTACGCGCCCTTGCGCACGCCCTCGAACACGCCATGCTTCTCCGCATCCAGCAGCGGCAGATCCTGCCGCGACAGCGCCATGAACGACGCGCTCTTCCGCTCCAGCGCCAGTCCCCACGCCGCCGACGTCTCGTTCGCGTCCGCCGGCCGGAAGTCCGTCAGCTGCGGCACCGCGCGCAGCATCGTCAGCTGCTCCACCGGCTGATGCGTCGGCCCATCCTCGCCCAGTCCGATCGAGTCGTGCGTGAACACGAACAGCGAGTGCACCTTCATCAGCGCCGCCAGCCGCAGCGCCGGCTTCGCGTAATCCGTGAACACAAAGAACGTCGACCCGTACGGGATCACTCCCCCGTGTGCCGCCATTCCGTTCACCATCGCGCACATCCCAAACTCGCGCACGCCGTAGTAGACGTTCTGCCCCGTTGCATCCAGGTGGAAGTTCTTGCTGTCCTTGACCACCGTTTTGGTCGAACTCGAAAGATCCGCCGCGCCGCCAATCAGCTCCGGCACCTGCTTCGCTATCGCGTTCATCACCGTGTTGCCCGCCGTGCGCGTTGCCACCGGCTTGCTGTCCGCCGGAAACTTCGGCAGGCTCTGTTCCCATCCGTCCTTCAGCCGGCCCGCCTGCACCCGCTCGTACTCTGCCGCCAGCTCCGGAAATTCCTTCCGGTACTTCGCGAACAGCGCGTTCCAGTCGGACTCCGCCTTCTCGCCCGCGTCCACCGCCTTCAGCCAGTTCGCCCGCGCCTCATCCGGCACATAGAACGTCTTGTCCTCCGGCCAGCCCAGGTTCTTCTTCGTCTCCCGAACCGCCTCCACGCCCATCGCCTCGCCATGCACCTTGTTGGTGCCGGCCTTCGGGCTGCCGTAGCCGATGATCGTCCGCACCGCGATCAGCGACGGCTTGTCCTTCACCGCCTTCGCCGCCTCAATCGCCTTCGACATCCCCTCCAGATCGTTCCCGTCTTCCACAATCTGCACGTGCCAGTGATACGCCTCAAAGCGCTTCAGCACGTCTTCCGTAAATGACAGCTCCGTCGGTCCGTCCAGCGAAATCAGGTTGTCGTCGTACAGATAGATCAGCTTGCCCAGTCCCAGCGTTCCCGCCAGCGAAGCCGTCTCGTGCGATACCCCTTCCATCAGGTCGCCGTCGGACACAATCCCGTAGGTGTAGTGATCCACCACCTCGTAGCCCGGCCGGTTATATACCGCCGCCAGATGCTTCTCCGCCATGGCCATGCCCACGCCCATCGCAAAGCCCTGCCCCAGCGGACCCGTCGTCACTTCCACGCCGTCCGTGTCGCCCAGCTCCGGATGCCCCGGCGTGTGCGATCCCCACTGCCGGAACTGCTGCAAATCCTCCAGCGAGACCTTGTACCCCGTCAGGTGCAGCACCCCGTACAGCAGCGCCGACGCATGCCCGTTCGACAGCACAAACCGGTCCCGGTTCGTCCACTTCGAATGCTTCGGGTTGTGCTGCATGTACTTGTGGAACAGCAGGTACGCCATCGGCGCACAGCCCAGCGGCGCTCCCGGATGGCCGCTGTTCGCCTTTTGCACCGCATCCACGGCCAAAAACCTCAGGGCATTAATCGACAGCTGATCGAGCTCGCTCATAATCCTTGTTTCTCCTCTTGTTTTTACGGTTGCGCTGCAGGGACTCGTCCGGTGGGACGGAGATACAAACTCACTTCGCTCTGTTTTACGATCCGTCTTTGATTTTCGCTCCTGTGGCGAAATTGACGCAAACCGCCCCGTCTCTACCCCTGCGCCTCCAGCTCCACGTCGAAGTTTTCTCCCTCCCACCGGTCCTCGTCCGGCCAGTACAGCGTGAAGCTCACCGTCCCCGTCTGCCCGGCCTCCGTCGTCAGGTCCACATACGACCCCGCATACCCCACCTGGGTGCTTTCCACATCGGACTGCGTCTGCCAGCCGTCCGCCGTCCACCGCGCCCGAAACCGCGTCGCCGCCGAAATCCGCAGCCGCTTTCCCGCCGTCATCCGCCGCGTCCGCCGCCGATCCGCCTGGAATATCTCCACACAGCATTCCGGCCCGCCGCCCCGCGCGTACCGATCCTCCACAATCTCAATCCGGTCGAA
Source organism: Acidobacteriota bacterium (assembly GCA_021810175.1). Next base: position 2,807 of record JAJZJJ010000614.1, read on the forward strand.
CACCTTCCCGTCCGCCACCGACCGCAGCAGCTTCAGGTACTCCGAATGCGCCCACGCCAGCGGCATCGCCGACCCCGACGGCCCTCCCAGCTCCAGCCCGTCCTTGTCCGCCTCGTCCCAGATCTGTTCCGGCAGCAGCCCGCCGTCGGACGCGAATC
>JAJZJJ010000615.1 GCA_021810175.1 Acidobacteriota bacterium
CCAGCAAACGAGGGTGCCGATTTTGCCGGCGGAGGTGTCAAAGGCGCGGAAGCCGAGGTCGCCGGGGGTGAAGTAGAACTTCTCGTAGTAGAGCGGGTCGTCGGGGATGTGCATTTTGCGGTAGAGACCCGCGACGCGACCGTCGGACTCAAGAATGGCGGCGGTGTTGTGGTAGAGGCCCGGCGCGCGCCGCTCGAAGATCGAGGCGATGACGACGACCTTTTCCTCGCGGGCGACCGCGCCGAGGCGCTCGGTGGAGGGGCCGGGGATGGGCTCGGCGAGGTCGAAGAGGGCGATGTCTTCGCGCTGGCAGAAGTACTGAGCGCGGAAGAGCTCGGGCAGGCAGACGACATTGGCACCCTGGCGGGCGGCCTGGCGGACGCGGTCCGCCGCCTTGTCGAGATTAGCGTCGGGGTCGGGGCCGCAGCTCATCTGGACGAGGGCTACGCGGGTAGTTTTTTCAGCCATCGCTCCGATTCTAAATGCGTTAACCGCTGAACTCGGAATCGCCGTGCATTGAATATTGGGGCATGCCGCGTTAGATCGCCAAAACCCGAAAGAGACCCTGCCTGCCGAATCGCAGAAGGTCTTTGTCATGAGTACAAAGAGTGAGGTTCTCCACTCTGGCGGTGGCGGCGATCAGACGATCCGCCGGGTCGCCGTGAAACGCCTCGGGCAAGAGGGCTGTCTCCACCGCAATGCGAGGAACGATGGGCAGCAGTACGATTCTCGCCTCGGAGAGAGCCGATTCGCACCATTCGTGGAGCGGCAGAGGCAGGAGGACGCGCTGCCTGCGGGCCATATTGGCGAGCTCCAGCAGGGAGATATCCGCCAGAAAGAGCTGTCCGGCTTGCTCGGCCTGCTCCAGTTTCCGTCTGACAGCCGGCGGAATCTTCTCATCGCCCATGGCCAGCCATAGCCAGGCGTGGGTATCGAGAAGTACGCCTGCGCCCTCAGTCATCGTTCGCTGTTCCAGGCTTCCGGATCAGGGCTCACGATATCGCCCACGATTTCCATGGTTCCCTTCATGTAACCAAAGAGGGGGCGATGCCGCTTCTCGTCCACAGGAACAATCTTCACCAGCGGTTTGCCACGTCTGGAAATGGTGACCGGACGCCGGGTTCGGTGCACGTCGTCCATCACCCTGAGACAGGTGGCTTTGAACTCGGTTGCAGTAAGGCCGGGGGATTCGGAGGATTTTGGAGCCATTGTGGTCATCTCCGATGACCATTTTACGCTGGTGCAGGAGTTCGGGGCAGGAAAAAGGCGCGAGCCCGAGCCCACGCCTTTCCCGGTGATTCTGCCGCTCTAGTCGAAGATGAGGATGGCGGCGGCGATGGTGGTGGTCCAGAGGCCGCGCTTGTCGCCCATGGCCGACTGGGTGACGTTGGCGGTGCGGACGATTTTGTTGGAGATGCGGTAGATCTCCTTCTTCTCGTCCCAGCTCTTGTCGGGGTCGAATTCGACGTCGAGAGTGGTGGCGAGCATTTCGGCGGCCAGCTCCTCGGCGTACTCGCCAGCCTGTTCCTCGGTTTCGCCGAAGCTATGATGCTCGCTCAGATAGCCGTAGGTGTTGCGGTCACTGGGAATAGCAACGCCGATGCTGGACGCGACGAGGCGGTGGGGCTCGCGCGTGGAGTTTTCGGCGACCACGGCAAAGACGACTTCGCCAGGGCTCAGGTAGGTGAGGCCCTCCTTGCGGGGGACGAGCTTGGCCTGAGGCGGAAAAATGGATGAGACGCGAACCAGATTCTGTGCAGCGATACCGGCGTCGCGCAGCGCCAGCTCAAACGAAGTCAGCCGTTCCTTGTGTTTCCCGACGCCTTTGGTGAAAAAAAGGCGCTTCGGGACCATGCTTTTTCCCAATTCCTGAATCCTCCAGTGGGTCTGTTTCTACGCTGGCATACCGGCGAAAATCCCCCAGCCGGGAACAGGTCCCCGATGAAACTTAACACAATGGCGATGCCTGTGGGGGTTCGCGGGTTATGATTTCACGCCGATTTTAATCATACGTTACCCGGGGCGTGCGCTCCACGGCTTTGCGAAGAGGGAAAGGCCCCGGCGGCGATCTCCAGAAACTCCTGGCCGGCGCGGGTGAGCTGGCGGTCTTTGCGGAAGACGAGGGCAAGGTCCCGGGCGAGGCGGACACCTTCGATGCAGAGCAGGCTGAGAGAGCCGGCGCGCTCCTCCTCGGCGGCGTTGGTGCGGGGCAGGAAGCCGATGCCGAGGCCGGCGGCAATGTAGCGCTTGAGCATTTCGCTGGATTCGACCTCCATGGCGATGCGGGGGACCAGCTCGTTGACACGGAAGAGCTCGTCGATCTGCTCGCGGCGGCGGCCGTGAGCGGGCAGCAGGAGGGGATACTTTGAGACTTCCGGCAGGCGAACCCGGGAGCGCGCGGCGAGCGGATGACCTTTGGGGGCGACCAGGGCCAGTTCGTCGCGGTGGATGGTTTCGACGGTCAGGCGCGGATCGCGGACGGGCAGAGAGACGACGCCAAAATCGACTTCGCGGTTGACGACGCTCTCCAGGGTGCGGAGGCGCTCGGCGCGGACGACATTGAGAACGACGCGGGGAAACTGACGGCGGAATTCAGCGAAGACCTGGGGAAGGATGTAGAGGTGGGTGGCCTCATTGGCGCTGATGGAGAGCTCGCCGCGCGGGGCGCGCTCCTGCTCGGCAATGGCCAGCAGGATGTGCTTCTGGCGTTCGACGCAGTACTCAGCGAATGGCTCGAAAAGCCGGCCAGCGGCGGTGAAGGTGACTTTGCCGCCATCGCGGTCGAAGAGGCGGGCGCCGACCTCCTGCTCGAGGGAGCGAATTTGGGCAGAGACAGCGGGCTGGGTGCGCAGGAGCTTCTGTGCGGCCCGGGAAAAACTCTTCAGGCGGCTGACTTCCAGAAACGTGCGCAGGTTTTCGAAGTCCATAGCTCCTGAAAAACAGGATATTACGGGGCTGGGAG
>JAJZJJ010000616.1 GCA_021810175.1 Acidobacteriota bacterium
CCCGGCGGCTGCCGGAGATTAATTCAAAACCGGACACTTCATTTGCTACAAAAACCGGACATTTTCACTTGCTAAGAACAGAAGATTCTGGAGCCGGGGCATCGGCGGCGTTGCAGTGGATGCGATCGAAAGCCAGCACGACCAGGGCGGCTCTTCCTGACGGAAAAGCCGCATCTGGCCTTGTGGTTCCCGAATGCAGCTCCCGCAAATTCGCTCCAGCGGTGCGAAACTGCGCCTCGGGGGTTACGCTTTCATGGCGCCGGCTGCCTTCCGCGCTTCCATGGGAATGAATTCGCGCTTGCGCTCGCCGGTGTAGATCTGGCGTGGGCGGGCAATCTTCAGATCGGCGTCCGCATGCATCTCCTGCCACTGTGCCAGCCAACCAACCGTACGCGGGATGGCAAAGAGCACGGTGAAGAACTCGGGTTTGAAGCCCATCGCCTGATAGATGATTCCGGAGTAGAAATCGACGTTGGGATAGAGCTTCCGGGAGATGAAATACTCGTCTTCAAGCGCGATTCTTTCGAGTTCGAGAGCGATGTCGAGTCTTGGATTTCGTCCTGTTACCTCGAAGACCTTCTCGGCGGTCCATTTGATGATCTTGGCGCGCGGGTCGAAGTTCTTGTAGACGCGATGCCCGAAGCCCATCAGCTTGCCGTGACCTTCCTTGATGCGCCGAATGTAGGCAGGCACGTTGTCTTTGGAGCCGATTTCATCGAGCATCTTTAGGACCTGCTCGTTTGCGCCTCCATGCAATGGTCCGGACAGCGCCGCGGCGGCGGCAGCGACGGAGAGGTAAGGGTCAGCATCTGAACTGCCCACTGAACGCATGGCGTTGGTGCTGCAGTTCTGCTCATGGTCAGCATGGAGAATGAACAGGATATCGAGAGCCCGGGCGAGAACGGGATTGGCCGCGTATTTCGGCTCGACCATCTTCCAGAGCATGTTCATGAAGTTCTCGGCATAGCTCAGGTCGTTGTCCGGGTAGACATAGGGCAGGCCAACGTTGTACCGGTTCGCCATGGCGGCAAGGGTGGGCATCTTTGCGATGAGCCGCTTGACCTGGAGCAGGCGGTTGGCAGGATCGTGAACCTTTCTTGCCTCGGGATAGACGGTGGATAGCGCAGCCACGGTGCTAACCAGCATCGACATAGGATGGGCATTGTAGTGGAAGCCGTCGAGGAACTTTCTGGTGGTCTCGTGCAGCATGGTGTGGTGGGTGATTTCAGTGCGCCAGTCCTTCAGCTGTGCTTCATTCGGGAGCTCTCCGAAGAGCAATAGATATGCGACCTCAAGGAAGTTGCAATGTTCGGCTAGGGCTTCGATGGGATACCCGCGATATTCGAGGATGCCGCGCTCGCCATCGATGAAGGTGATGCTGCTTCGGCAGGATGCCGTATTGACGAAGGCGGGGTCATAGGTCATGAGCCCGAAGTCTTCGGCTCCCGTTTTCATTTGCCGGAAGTCCATGGAGCGGACGGTTCCGTCTTCGATGGGCAATGTATAGGTGTGATTGGTGCGGTTGTCAGTCACGGTGAGGGTGTTTGATGGCATGCGGTGATCCTCCTCTCGAAGTCTGGCCTGGTGCTGATTTGCCCAGTAAAAGCCAGCGCGGAGGGTCACTGTAATGCAGTGATCCCCGAACCAGCCTGGAATGCTTCGACCATCTTCGATTGGGAGCGCGCGAGGATAGGACTCGCAGTGACTCGAATCACATACGGGAGGCGCCTGCGGCCTGGGAGTTACTGGGTGGCGCCGGTTTTCTTCTCGTAGCGCTGGCGGGCGATGGCGTCGAGGACGCCGTTGAGGAAGTTGATGGCGTCTGGGCTGGAGTAGCGGCGGGCGATTTCGAGCGCCTCATTGATGATGATGGGGGCGGGCGTGCCGGGGAAGCCGATGAGCTCGGCGACGGCCATGCGAAGGACATTGCGGTCGACGGCGGCCATGCGCTCGATGCGCCAGTTGGCAGAGTGCTGCTCGATGAGGGCGTCGATCTCCTCGATGCGTGCGCTGGCGACGCGGAAGAGGTCTTCGGCAAAGCCGCGGACGTCGGACTCGTCCTCTTCGCGGGCGGCCCAGAAGGTTTGGCGGACCTGGTCGGGGTTCTGCTTGCCGAGGTCGGCCTGGAAGAGCATCTGCATGGCGAGTTCGCGGGCCTTGCGCCGCTTGCCGGTGGTGCTCATCGGGCTGCTTCCGCCTTTAGGGCCGGGATCTTGCGGTGGATGGAGACCATCTCGATGGCGGCGATGGCGGCTTCGAAGCCCTTGTTGCCGGCCTTGACGCCGGCGCGGTCGAGGGCCTGTTCGAGGGTTTCGCAGGTGAGGACGCCGAAGGCGTGAGGGATGCCGGTTTCCTGCTGGGACTGGCCGATGCCGCGCGAGACCTCGTTGTAGATGGCTTCGTAGTGGGCGGTTTCGCCGCGGAGCAGGACACCCAGGGTGATGACGGCGTCGACGGAGGCGGACTCGGCGAGCTTGCGGGCGGCGGAGGGGATTTCCCATGCGCCGGGGACGCGGACGATGGTGATATCGGGCCGGGCGGCGCCGCTGCGGTGGAGTGCGTCGAGCGCGCCCTGCAGGAGGCGGTCGGTGATGACGGCGTTCCAGCGGGCGACGACGATGGCGAAACGCATGCCGGCGGCGGAGAGGTCGCCCTCGATGGCGACGGGCTTGCCTTTGACGGGATCTGCCCACTCCCAGAAGGTGAGCGTGAAGCCGGGGATGGGCGTGGCGTGGAAGAGGCGCGACTTCCAGTGGGTGTCCGCGATGGCGGTGAGAGGGTTGGCTTCGTCGCCGGGGTGGGCGGCGAGCCATGCTTCGGCGGCCTGGCGGACGGAGTCGAGGCTGGTGACCTCAATATAGATGTGGTCGTGGGCGGCGCGGGCGGACTGGCCGGTGAGGTAGTCTTCCGCGGCCTCGTAGGCGACGCCGAAGTCGCGGGCAGCGTCAGGAGCGGCGTGG
>JAJZJJ010000617.1 GCA_021810175.1 Acidobacteriota bacterium
ATTTCGTGAAACTAATGAATCCTCATCGCCGTATGCATTACCCACGGAGGTCATTCCATGCCCGAAGCAGTAGCCCAGCCTGAAGCTTCCACGCCAGGCCTCAGCGAGGTGCAGCGCGTCGTCGATACCTTTGTTGCCCCTTCCAAAACCTTTAACGATATTCAGCGCAGCTCCAGCTGGTGGCTGCCCTGGCTCCTCGGTGTCCTGGTCACGCTTGCTTTTGGCTTCGCCGTCCAGCAAAAAATCGGCTGGAACCAAACCTACGACAACATCCTCCGCAACACTCCCTCGCAGCAGCAGCGCATGGAGCAGCTCACGACTGCTCAGCAGGCCAGAGCGAAGCAAATCGGCGTCGACTTCACCAAATATGCCTTCTGGTCCGCACCGCTCACCGGTCTCCTCATGGCCCTCGTAGCCGCTGCCATCCTCCTTGGGACCATCAATTTCGGCTTCGGCGGTCGCGCCAAATTCGGCCAGATGTTCGCTGTCTGGATGTATGGAAGCCTGCCCCTGTCGCTCAAGGGCATTTTAGGAATCGTTACCATCTACGCCGGTGTTGATCCCCATGCATTCAACCTCCAGAACTTCGTCGGCAGCAACTTCGGCTATTACCTGCCTCAGAGCACGGCCAAATGGCTGATGGCGGCCGGTACCTCCCTCGATATCTTCATCATCTGGACGCTCATCCTGCTCACTATCGGCTGTGCCGCCGTCGGCAAAATCAAGCGAGGGCAGGCCGCCACCGCCGTCTGGGGTTGGTGGGTGCTGATCGTCCTCATCAGAATCGTCGCCGCCTCATTCGGCGCATAACCCTTCACCTGTGGAGGAGCCAGGGAAACCCGGCTCCTTCGCCATCCCGGCCATGTAACCCGGCCACAAGCTGGTCGTCGCAATCCCCGCCGCCATACCAGGACTCCCGCCCCTCCGCCGCTCGCCCACCAGCGCAGGCATGCAGTCAGCGCCAGCAAAAGTCTTTGACACGGATTTTCACCGCGCCGCACGCAGGACTACCGAAAAACCATAGCTTCAGTCTAAGATGGCACCCAAGAACCCCCAGCCCTGTTCCCAGGTCAGGCAGGTTCCGGAAGAGAGCACACCCATGAGAACGTCACGTCTTTCCATCGCACTTCTGATTGCGCTCCTGGCGGGCGTCGCAGGTTGCCGCCAGCAGAAGGCCGCCCCCACCGACCAGCAGATCACCGCCAGCGTCCAGGCCAGGCTGCAGGCCGAGTCCGCCCTGTCCGGCCAGAACATTCAGGTCGCCGTGGACCACGGTGTCGTCACCCTCAGCGGAACCGCGGCCGATCCCGCATCCCGGGCGCTCGCCGGCAACGACGCCGGAGCCGTCCCCGGCGTCCGCACCGTCGTCAATAATCTGGAGGTCCAGCCCGCCCCAACCGCCGCGGCGGTCGAGCAGCCCGCTCCCACCAGGGAAGCCCCCGTGCGCGAACGCCGTCCCCCGCCGCCACCCGTAATCCACCGATCGCAGCCCGTCGTTCACAAATCCGCGAAGACCACCCCACCTCCGCCGCCGCCCGACAAAACTCCCGTCGTTGCGAAATCCACACCGCCGCCTCCGTCGCCGGCTCCTCCGCAGCCCGTGCAGAAGACTTTCACCTTTGCCCCCGGAACCGTCATTCCCGTTCGCCTCTCCGAACCGCTGGACACCAAAAGCGCCCAGCCCAACCAGACCTTCCACGCCACCCTCGCCGCGGATCTGGTCCGCGACGGCGTCATCGTGCTTCCCCGCGACACCCCGGTGCTCGGCCAGGTCGTCGGTGTACACGACGCGACTCACTTCAGGGGAGCCGCCATGCTCGCGCTGCAACTCACCAGCATCGATTTCCGCGGCAGAAGTCTCTCCGTCATGACCAACACCTTCTCCCGGGAAGGTAAGAAGCGCGGCGGAAATACCGCAAAGAAGGTCGGCGGAGGCGCAGTTCTCGGCGCGATCATCGGCGCAATCGCAGGCGGAGGCAAAGGAGCAGCGCTTGGTTCCATGGCCGGAGCCGGAGCCGGAGCCGGCGTCAATGCTGTCACCCGCGGCGAACAGGTCAGTCTTCCTCCGGAAACCATGATCCACTTCGTCCTGCAGCAGCCGCTTTCCGTCACTCGCACCATCATGCCCGGAACAAAGCAGCCCGTTTCAAGACCGCCCTACGAGCCGGGCTTCAGTCAGCGTCCCCAGCAGTAGCGCTCGGGACGATCACTCACCGGCGCGGCCAGGAGGTCGAAGCTTTATTCGCCCCCCGCCGTCGGTCGCGCCGTTTCGCCTTTTAGACTCCACTCAGATCCACCGGCTGCCGGGCATGCGTCGCTGCGGAGCGAAGCTGGCGCCCAAAGTCCGTCCGGCGCTCGTGGATCGTCGCCGCTACAGCTTCTTCCGGCACCCCAAACTCCAGCAGGACCAGCTCCGAAAGCTGCAGGCTGGCCTCGAAAGTCTCATGGACCACCTCGCTGATGCCAACCGCATAAAGGTGGCGGGCATGCTCCAGATCGCGCGCGCGAGACAGAATCCGCAGCCCCGGTCGCAGATTGTTCACCTGCGAAACAATGGGATCGATGCCGTCGGGAACCCCCACCGTGATCACAACCACCGCCGCGTGCTCAATGCCGCAGGCGCGCAGAAACTCCGCGCTCGACGCATCCCCGTAGTAAACTTCGTGGCCATGGTGGGCCGCCCGCGACACCGTCACAGGATCGTTGTCCACTGCAATCGATGAAATCCCATGATGCCGCAGCAGGGCACAAACCACTTCCCCGACTCGCCCATACCCGATCACAATTGCCTGCGGTTCTGTCGCCAGCGGTGCGCGCGGCATCTCTGTAGCGGTCACGCGCTTCGCCGCTCCGTCCGGCCAATGCCGCGCGCCCGCAGACGCGCGACCAGGGATCCGACGGCGTCCTGCAGCTCGGCATAGGAGTAGACGCCATCCGGGGCCTCGAGCGCCAGCCGGTC
>JAJZJJ010000618.1 GCA_021810175.1 Acidobacteriota bacterium
GGCCAGCACCGCCGCACAGGAAGTTGCCAGGTGGCGTGTGTTTTTCATATGTATCTGGATGCTAGTTCCAGGGTGCGGGAGAGTTCAAGTGGCTGGGAGAGCGATGCATGCGGGAGGAAAGATTTGCCGCTTTCCGAGAAGAGGGTTGAATTGGGAGCGGGCAGACGGCCGATCGGGAGGGTGCGTCAGGGAGGAAAGGAGAAAATTCTGAAAGGAATCTGGCGGAGAGAGAGGGATTCGAACCCTCGATAGAGCTTTACAACCCTATAACGGTTTAGCAAACCGCCGCCTTCAGCCTCTCGGCCATCTCTCCGGCTCGGTTGTGGTCAGTATATAGGAATTTGGGAGAGCGTACCGGCGCAAAGGCGATGGGCTGCATCTGACGTGACTAGCCTGTGTCAACGGGCGGTTTGGAGAGAGAGGTTGTAATGACGGCAGGGATTGGGAGCGAGCCGGAAGATCGCGTGGTGCTGGGGTACTTCGAGAACAGCGCAGATGCGGACCGGGCAATCGATGAACTGATGGACGAGGGTTTTCGCGTCAGCGAGATTGGCGCAGCGTTTTGTTCGCCGCGAAAGGCCGTGGCGAGCTCGGAAGGCGGCAAGCCGAGGCTGGGAGCCAGCAATCCGGAGGCAACGGGTTCGATTGGCGGGCCAGCATCGCACGACGAAGCGGTGACACCGGCGGGACTGGCTCCGGGATCGGGGAACGCGTTTCCGTCGGTGGCGCGGCCGGGGCCGATTCCGGGAGGAGAAGTGCCGACAACGATGCCACGCACTCTGCGTCGAGATTTGCCGGATCGGCCGGTGGCTGAAGAAGAGAGCGAGCGGAGCCGCCGGGCGCGCCGAGAGGAGATTTTTGGAGGGATGGCGTCCCGCGCGAATCCGGCGGAAGGGAGCCAGCCGAGCGAGGAGCGCAGAACGACTGGCAGCTCCGGCATGAAATTCGGAACAGGTGAAGGACGGCTATTCGGAGAGCAGGGCTACTCGGGTCCTGGGTTCGAGAACTCCTTCCTGGATATAGGGCTGAATGCGCGGGAGGCGCGCAGCCTGAGCGGAGAGCTGGGACGGGGAGGGGCTGTGGTTTCGGTGCATCCCGGACAGCGGGCACCGCTGGCGGAGGGAATCCTGGAGCGGAATCACGGGCGAATCCGGTTTGAGCGCGAGGCGGGCGTGGGAGCGGGGCAGGAGGCGCGCGTGGAGGTTTACGGCTGGCTGCGAAACTACTGCGAAACGGATTATCGGCCGGAAGAAAGGCATCGGAAGAAAGCTTCCTGATCGCTGCTTTGTCGTACTTTGAAAACGCCACCGCGGAGGTGGCGTTTTTTCTATGCAGGGGAGACAAAGCAGGATAGATTCTGATTCACCCCCCCTGTACCGATGGTGAAGCGGCCAGCCAGAGGGAGGCTTGTGCCGCGCAGGTGAAGGAGAGCAGCGATCCGGAAGAGACCCGAGATGAGGCGAGGCATGCGGTTGCTGCCTCTGGTGGCCGCGACCTGGTTCATGGTGTCGGGCGGACCGTACGGCATCGAGGACATTCTGAGCGCGGGCTACGGAGCGGGGCTGGCGATTCTGCTGGTGCTGCCGCTGGTGTGGAGCCTGCCGACGGCGCTGATGATCGGGGAGCTGGCGGCGGCGCTGCCGGAGGATGGCGGCTTCTACGTGTGGGTGCGGCGGGCGCTGGGGCCGTTCTGGGGCTACCAGGAAGCATGGCTGTCGCTGACGGCGAGCATCTTCGATATGGCAATTTATCCGACGATGTTCGTGCTGTACCTGGGACGGCTGGCGCCCGGCTGGACGGCGGGCTGGCACGGCTCGGCGTGGGAGCTGGCGCTGATCGCGGTGTGCTGCGTGTGGAATCTGCTGGGTGTGCCGGCGGTCGGCGACGGATCGATGGGATTGTCGGTGCTGCTGATGTCGCCGTTTGTGGTGCTGGTGGGGGCGGCGGCGTGGCACGGGGCTCATGTGGCGCATGGGGCGGTGTGGGGCGGTGGGAGCGGGAGCGAAGGGGCCGGGCTCTCGACGGCGATTGTGGTGGGGCTGTGGAATTACATGGGTTGGGACAACGCGTCGACCGTGGCGCGGGAGGTGAAGCGTCCGCAGCGAAACTATCCGCGGGCCATGCTGATGAGCGCGGCGGCAGTGACGCTGGCGTATACGATTCCTCTGGCGGCGGCGGCCTGGGCGGGGATTCCGGCGGGGAGCTTCAGGACGGGATCATGGGCGAATGTGGCGGCGAGCCTGGGCGGGAAGTGGCTGGGACTGGCGGTGGTGGCCGGGGGGACGCTGACGGCGCTGGGGATGTTCAACGCGCTGACGATGTCGTACGCGCGGCTGCCGATGGTGCTGGCGGAAGACGGGCTGCTGCCGGGAGTGCTGGCGAGGAAGAACCGCCGCGGGGTGCCGTGGGTGGCAGTGCTGGCCTGCGCGGGGGCGTGGGCGCTGGCGCTGCGGTTCAGTTTTGAGCGGCTGATTTCGCTGGATCTGATTCTGTATGGGGCGAGCCTGATTCTGGAGTTCGTGGCGCTGCTGGCGCTGCGGATTCGGGAGCCGGAGCTGGAGCGGCCGTTCAGGGCTGGAAGTCTGGTAACAGTGTGCCTGCTAGGGGTTGCGCCGGCGCTGCTGATTGGGTACGCGATATTTGTCTCGCGGGATGAGCGGATGGCGCACATACCGGCGCTGCTGCTTGGAGGGATCATTGCCGCGTTTGGGCCGGTGTTCTACTGGCTGCTGAGGGCGGTGCGAGAGCGGATCCTGGCCGACGCGACGGCCGATTAGCGCGTCGGCGCAAGGAGGATGTTGGGCGCCGGCGCAGGCTTATCCGGCCTGGGAGGGCTGGTCTGGTAAGGAATCCGGAGCGAGGCCGCGGAGCTTTGGAATTGCGGCGTAACGGCAGGGGGTTGGCGGGCCTGACAGCGGGGTTACTTCTTCGTTGCTGCCTCGAGGACTTTTTTCTCCC
>JAJZJJ010000619.1 GCA_021810175.1 Acidobacteriota bacterium
GTCCAGAATCGCCACCAGCGACACCTCCGGCAGGTCCAGCCCCTCGCGCAGCAGGTTAATGCCGATCAGCACGTCGTACTCGCCCTTCCGCAGATCGCGCAGCAGCTTCACCCGCTCCAGCGTCTCGATCTCCGAATGCATGTACCGGCAGCGCACGCCCACCTCGGAGTAGTACCCGGCCAGGTCCTCGGCCATCCGCTTGGTCAGCGTCGTCACCAGCACCCGCTCGCCCTTCTCCGCGCGGTCGCGAATCTCATGCAGCAGGTCGTCGATCTGCCCCCGCACCGGCCGAATCTCCACCTCCGGATCCACCAGCCCCGTCGGCCGGATGATCTGCTCCACCACCACGCCCGCCGCCTTCGTCAGCTCATACGGACCCGGCGTCGCCGACACGTAGACAATCTGGTTGGTCCGCTGCTCGAACTCCTCGAACTTCAGCGGCCGGTTGTCCATCGCCGAAGGCAGCCGGAATCCGTAGTCCACCAGATTCTGCTTCCGTGACCGATCCCCATGCCACATCCCATGCAGCTGCGGCACCGTCACGTGCGACTCGTCGATGAAAAGCAAAAAGTCCCGCGGAAAATAATCCAGCAGCGTCGGCGGAGGCTCGCCCGGCAGCCGCCCGCTGAAGTGCCGCGAGTAGTTTTCGATCCCGTGGCAATACCCCATCGACTTGATCATCTCCAGGTCGAAGCGTGTCCGCTGGTGCACCCGGTTGGCCTCCACCATCCGTCCCTGGTTTTCCAGTTCCTTCTCCCACCAGCCCAGCTCGTCCAGAATGCTCTCAATCGCCGACTTCTTCCGCTCCGGCTGCACCACATAGTGGCTCTTCGGATAAATCGGCAGCCGCGCATACTTCTGCTTCACCGTTCCGAAGAGCGGATCGATCTGCGCCAGCGAATCGATCTCGTCCCCGAACAGCTCGATCCGGTACGCGTTCTCGTCATACGTGGGGAACACCTCGATCACATCGCCGCGCACCCGGAACGTCCCGCGCCGGAAGTCCCCGTCGTTGCGCTCGTACAGAATCTCCACCAGCCGCCGGGTAATGTCGTCGCGCTTCAGCCGCTGCCCTTTCTCCAGCAGCAGCAGCATGCCGTAGTACGCCTCCGGCGAGCCCAGGCCGTAGATGCACGATACCGACGCCACAATCACCGCGTCCCGCCGCTCGAACAGCGACCGCGTCGCCGAGAGCCGCAGCTTATCAAGCTCCTCGTTGATCGTCGCTTCCTTCTCGATGTACAAATCGCCCGCCGGAATGTAGGCCTCCGGCTGGTAGTAGTCGTAATACGACACGAAGTACTCGACCGCGTTGTTCGGAAAGAACTGCTTGAACTCGTGATAGAGCTGCGCGGCCAGCGTCTTGTTATGCGCCAGCACCAGCGCCGGGCGATTCATCTGCTCGATGATCTTCGCCATAGTAAAGGTTTTGCCGGAGCCGGTCACTCCCAGCAGCACCTGGTGTTTCTCGCCCGCGTCGATCCCGGCCGTTAGCTCTTCGATCGCCCGGCCCTGATCCCCACGCGGCTTGTAGTCGCTGACAAGCTGAAAGTCCACACCGCGATTGTAGGTGATGCCGGACTCCGGCGAGAAAGCGCCCGGCCATGCCCCAAATACAGCGGGCGCCGGAGACGAGATCTGCCGGCGCCCTGCTGTTTTGATTTGTGCTGCGTTACTTGCCGGTAAGCGCCTCGACGCCGGGGAGCTTTTTGCCTTCGAGGAATTCAAGGCTGGCTCCGCCGCCGGTGGAGATGTGCTTGATCCGGTCGGCAACGCCGGCCTGCTTCACCGCCGCCACTGAATCGCCGCCACCGACGATGGAGATGGCTTCCCTGTTGGCCGCGACCGCTTCCGCAATGGCGTTGGTGCCCACGGCGAAGCGCGGGAACTCGAACACCCCGGCGGGGCCGTTCCACACAATGGTGCGGGCTTCGGTGACCACTTTCTTAATCGCCTCGACCGTCTTCGGGCCCACGTCCAGCCCCTGCCAGTCCTCGGGGAAGTTCTTGCTGGTATCCCAGGGCTGCGTGTTGGCGTCGGGAGTAAAGGCGTCGGCAAGAATGTTGTCGACCGGCAGCAGAAGCTTCACGCCTTTGGCCTCGGCCTTGGCCAGAGCCGCCTTCGCCACGTCGATCTTGTCTTCTTCCACCAGCGATTTGCCGGTGGTGATGCCCTTCGCGCGGGCGAAGGTATAAGCCATGCCGCCCACGATGACCAGCGTATCCACCTTGTCCAGCAGGTTGTTGATCACGTCGATCTTGCCGGAGATCTTGGAGCCGCCGATAATGGCGACGAAGGGCCGCGCCGGATCTTCGAGTGCCTTGCCGAGGTAATTCAGCTCTTTCTCCATCAGGAGACCGGCGGCCGACTGCTGCACATGATGCGTGATGCCTTCCGTGGAAGCGTGCGCGCGGTGAGCGCTGCCGAAGGCGTCGTTCACATAGAGATCGCAGAGCGAGGCGAGCTGTTTGGCGAACTCCGGATCGTTGGCCTCTTCCTCAGCATGAAAGCGGAGATTTTCGAGCAGCAAAACCTGTCCGGACTCCAGCTGGCGTGCCATCTCCTTCGCGGTGTCGCCGATGCAGTCGGGCGAAAAAGCCACGTTGGTCCTGGCTCCGAGATGCTGGTCCAGCAGAATCCGCAGGCGATCCACCACCGGGCGCAGGGAGTATTTCGGGTTCACCTTGCCCTTGGGGCGGCCCAGGTGCGACGCCAGAATGAGCTTGGCCTTGTGCTGCAGAGCGTACTCGATCGAAGGGAGCGTTTCGCGGATGCGGGTATCGTCGGTGATCTCCGAACCGTCCTCGGTAAGGGGAACGTTGAAGTCCACGCGCATAAAGACGTGCTTGTGAGCGAGGTCGAGATCGCGGATGGAAAGTTTGCTCATAGAGCCTCCATTAGGCTGCTGGCGCGGATTCGATGATGGCTTCAGCCTCAATCTCGATGCGCCAGGAAGG
>JAJZJJ010000620.1 GCA_021810175.1 Acidobacteriota bacterium
TCCGATCTCCGCCGCCGGAAATCGCGGATGCGGGCCGGTTCGGCAATGTAAAGCGCCTGCCCGGCGCGGAGGAAGGTTCCCCGCAGGTGGTTCCAGCGCTCCAGGTCTTCCACCGAAACTCCGAAGCGGTCGGCAATCGCAATCAGCGTGTCCCCATTCCGTATCCGGTACAGTCCGCCCCGCAGCATGCGCGGTTCGCCCCGCGGCGGCAACGGAATAATCAGCTTGTCCACGCCGTCCAGGCTGGCCGTGGTTTGCAGCTGGTTCACCATGGCGAGGTCCGACAGCGGCACATGCCATTTCTGCGCTACCTGCGCCAGCGTTTCTCCGTCCGTAACCGAATCCAGGCGCCAGTACAGCCGCTTGTCCTTGGGAATCTGCGCGATGTCCTGCTCGAACGTGCTCGCCGATCCTTTCGGCAGACGCAGGCTGTACGGATCGTCGGGCGGTGTGCACATGCGCAGAAGAGCGGGGTTCAGGGTCTCGATCTGCGAAACCGGAACGCCCACAATATCCGCCACCAGTTGCAGGCTTACCGCGTAATCCGTTTTGACCGTGTCCATTTCCAGCGGTGGATCCGGCTTCAGGTCCGCCAGCCCGTACTGACTGGGGTTCTTCGCCATGATCGTCACCGCCAGGATGATCGGTACGTAATTCTTCGTTTCCACCGGCAGATTATTGCGCCGGTACAGCTGCCAGAAAGACGCGTAGCCGGTCCTCTCCACCGCGCGCTGCACGTTGCCCGGACCCCAGTCGTACGCCGCCATGGCCAGGTACCAGTCGCCGAGCTGGTCGTACATCTTCTTGATTTCCCGCGCGTAGGCTTCCGTCGAGTCCACCGGATCGAAGCGCTGATCCTCCCACGCGTTGTGCACCAGTCCGTAGGTTCCCCACGGCATGAACTGCCACATCCCGGCCGCTCCCGATCTGGGATTCACCACCCCGGGCCGGAACCCCGACTCCGCCACCGCCTGGTAAATCAGGTCCTGCGGCAGGTGATTCTCCTTCAGCACGCCCTGGATCATCTTCTTATAGCGGCCCAGGCGCTCCAGCGAAGCCACGATGGTCGCGTGCCCCCGCGGATTGTTGGTGAAGAAGTCGATGTAGTTGGCCACCACGCTGCTGGCAAACGGATTCAGCTTCAGCGGCAGATCCGAACGCGTGGTCTTCAGTTCGGCTTCTGTCTTCGCCGTTGCTGAAGCGCTGGCCGTCGTCGTCAGGTTCCCCGCAATATCCACCGGAGAGGGTTCGGTCTCCTGCTGCGGACCGCTTCCTTCGCGCATCGCGTCCATTTCCAGCGTGTTCTCCGCGTCCACAATGCGGTTGAACTCGCCGGAAAGCCGGGGATCTTTCCGAATGTCGCAGTTGCAGCGCAGCATCAGATCAACGGCGTAGTTGAAGTTGGCCCGCGCCGCCTCGTAATTCGACTGCTGATAATTACTCAGCCCCTCGTGGTAGGCCTTCTCCACCGAGGCAATCAGCTCCTCGTCCCGATGTTCCTTTTCCGCCGCGGCGTCTTCGGCCGCGCCTTCCGGAGCCGCGGCGTTCTGCCCCGCTGTCGCGCCTGGCGATCCCGCCCTTCCGCCGCCTGCCAGAGTGGGTGCGTTCGCGCGCTTCGAAAGACGCGCGTTGGCCCCCTGGTGCGAGGGGCAACCTGTCAGGACCATTAGCGCAGCAAGGCTGCCTGCAAACAAAATCCGTTTCACTACCATGGTGGGAGCGTGGGTGTCTCTATTGTATTGCCCGCCTCGCTCCTGACGCGCCGCCGGCCGCATTTTCTCAGGAATCCAGCGCCGCCGCTCCCCGGCTGCTTCTGCCAGCTCCTCTGCGGCGCTCCGCAAAATGCCGTAAACTGAGGCATCTGGCAAGTTTCTTCTCCCGGCCCGCCACTGCCGGCCCGGCTTGCGCTTCTCTTCATGGACAGTCAATACATCCGCAATTTCGCTATCATCGCCCACATCGATCACGGCAAGTCCACGCTTTCCGATCGCCTCCTCGAGCTCACCGGCTCCCTCACCTCCCGTGAGATGCAGGCTCAGGTCCTTGACGCCATGGATCTTGAACGCGAGCGCGGCATCACCATCAAGGCCCATTCCGTCCGCATGATGTACCAGGCAAAGGACGGCCAGCTTTATCAGCTCAACCTCATCGACACCCCCGGCCATGTCGACTTTTCCTACGAGGTCTCCCGCTCCCTGGCCTCCTGCGAAGGCGCTCTGCTTGTCGTCGATGCCTCCCAGGGAGTTGAGGCCCAGACCCTCGCCAACGCCTATCTCGCCATCAATCACGGCCTCGAAATCATCCCCGTCATCAACAAAATCGATCTGCCCAGCGCCGATATTCCCCGCACGCGGGAAATGATCGAGCAGGCCGTGGGACTCGACGCTACCGGAGCGATCCCCGTCTCCGCCAAGACTGGCCAGGGTGTCCCCGACATCCTCGAAGCCATCGTTCACCTGCTGCCTCACCCTAAGGGCGATCCCAACGCGCCGCTCCAGGCGCTCATCTTCGATTCCTGGTTCGATCCCTACCGCGGCGTTATCGTTCTCGCCCGCGTCGTCCACGGCCGCATGACCACCGGCATGAAGATCCGTCTCATGTCCAACGGCCGCGTCTTCGACATCGAATCCATGGGAGTCCTCACCCCCAAGCCCGTCGAAATAGGTGAGCTTTCCGCCGGCGAAGTCGGCTTCTTTGTCGCCACCATCAAGAACGTCGCGGACACCCGCGTCGGCGACACCGTCACCGACGATGCCCGTCCCGCATCCGCCGCGCTTCCCGGCTTCGAGGAAATCAAGCCCATGGTCTTCGCCGGCCTCTACACCGTCGATTCCCATGAGCACACCCTGCTCCGCGACGCCCTCGAAAAGCTTCGCCTCAACGACTCCTCTTTCTTCTTCGAGCCGGAATCCTCCGCCGCCCTCGGCTTCGGCTTTCGCTGTGGCTTT
>JAJZJJ010000621.1 GCA_021810175.1 Acidobacteriota bacterium
GACGTTCTGGCGGCCATGGTGGAATGCGGAGTCAATCGCGTCAGCTTCGGTGTGCAGTCCTTTGTGGACGCCGAGGCTCGATCCACCGGACGCCTGCACACGCGGGAGACGGCCCTCCACGATATACGCCGCGTCCGAACTGCCGGCATCCACAACATCAGTGTGGATTTGATCGCCGGATTGCCGGGACAAACCATGCAGTCCTGGCACGAATCCCTCGGCGTTCTCGCCGCCGCGGACGTGGATCACGCCAGCATCTACATGCTGGAAGTGGACGAGGAATCGCGGCTGGGTCGCGAAGTCCTCGCCGGTGGCGACCGCTATCGCGCAGCCGCGATCCCTTCGGACGATCTGATCGCCGAGATGTATTCGGACGCGATTGCGATACTCGCCGCGGCGGGTCTCGATCAGTATGAGATTTCCAACTTCGCCCATCGCGGACGCCGCTCCAGTCACAACCTGAAGTACTGGACCCGGCAGCCCTATCTCGGCCTGGGTCTGGATGCCCACTCCATGTTGCGCCAGCGCACTGGCGGAGCTTTTCGTTTCGGCGCAACAGACGACCTCAGTGCATTTCTGGATAGCCCCCGACTGGATGAGCCACGGCGGCTTGCGCGCGAGGAAGAGCTGGAAGAGGCCTGGTTTCTCGGGCTGCGGCTCAACGAGGGCGTCAGCCTGGCGGCTCTGCGGCGCGAGTTTTCGGCCTATGCGATCCAGGGCAGTTTGACCATCGTGGCGGAACTGGAGCAGCAAGGGCTCCTGCATTTTGCGGATGGGGATCGCGTGGCGCTTACTCCGCGCGGCCGCCTGCTTTCCAACGAAGTATTTGCACGGTTTTTGGCAGAGCCCGCGACGGCCTGAAACAGAAAACCACAATACAGGAGAAAAATGGCTTCACAGATGATGGCTGCAGAAGAACAGGCTGGGACCAGAGCGGCGGTGAGCTTCATCGACCTGCGCAGCGACACGGTCACCAAACCGACCGCAAAGATGCGCGCGGCGATGGCCGCTGCCGAAGTGGGCGACGATGTCTATGGCGAGGATCCCACCATCAACCGACTGGAAGCGCGCGCCGCGGAGATCTTCGGGCGCGAAGCCGCGCTGTTTCTGCCCAGCGGAACCATGGCCAATCAGACCGCTATCCGCCTGCACACGCAGCATGGGCAGGAAGTCATCTGCGAATCGCGCGCGCACATTCTCGACTGGGAGATGGCGATGATGGCTGCCTTCTCCGGATGCGTGGCGAGGGCGCTGCCGGGCGAGCGAGGCATTCTCACCTGGAGTGATATTGAACCGGCGATTACCGGCAAACACTACCATCGGGCGCAGACCGGCCTCATTGCCCTGGAAAATTCGCACAACATGGCGGGCGGAACAGTGACCCCCGTCTGCATTCTGGAGGAAATCTGGACCGGCGCCCGGGGTCGCGGTCTGCCCGTCCATCTGGACGGCGCCCGCGTCTTCAATGCTGCCGTGGCTCTCGGAGTTGGCGTCCGCGAACTGACGCGGGGATTCACCACCGTCATGTTCTGCCTCTCGAAAGGCCTTGGCGCTCCCGTCGGCTCCATGCTCGTGGGATCCGCCGAACTGATGGACCGCGCCCGCATCATTCGTAAGGGGCTGGGCGGTGGCATGCGCCAGGCGGGTATTCTGGCCGCGGCGGGCCTCATCGCACTGGAGGAGGGCCCCACTCGTCTGCACGAGGACCACGCGAACGCCCGCATGATGGCCGAGCGCCTTGCCGATGTCCCCGCAGTGGATATCGACCTGGAGGCGGTTCGTACAAACATTCTCATCTTCGGCCTCCGGGGTGGCGGCGATGCTCCCGCGCTGGTGGCGAAGCTGAAACAGCGTGGCGTGCTGGCCAGCGCGATCGGGCGCCACAGGGTGCGCTTCGTCACGCACTGCGATGTGGACCGCGAAGCCTGCGAAGCGGCGGCGCGAGCGACCGTGGAGATCTTGACTGCAAAAGCATAGCCGCGATGCTGTGCCCTCAAGGCCGGTGAAGCAATGCGCCCCGCAGGATTCACCTTTCTTTGTGCGGAATTTTCCTGTCTTGCCGTTCGCCACAAAAGCCGCGGTTAGATGCATCGCTCGCCGTTCGCAGAATTTCGCCGAAGGCTGGCCTCGCGAGCAGAAAGACTCCGGCTGCGGCGATTGCGCCCGCCGATAGAGGGGTATTCCATTCGGCACGGGGACGCGCTGAGCGGCAAACAGCGGGTGAAAGTTCCGTTCTTTTGGGTACGAACGGTCCCCGGTGGCGGCGATTGACCAGGAATTCTGATCACGGCGGAAGGGGGTGCCAAGTCTATAATTATGCTATGCCGAAGTATTCGATTGTTGTCCCTTTCCACAACGAAGAAGAGAACGTAACCGCCCTCTATGATCGCCTCAAGGACGTCATGGAGCACGTGGGCGATTCCTTCGAACTCGTGTTCGTGGACGATGGATCGAACGACCGTACCTGCCGCCTGCTGGAAGAAATCGCGGCGGTGGACAGCCGCGTGCTGGTGGTCAAGCTGCGGCGCAACTTCGGGCAGACTTCGGCGCTCGCCGCCGGCTTCGATCATGCCCAGGGCGATTTCATCCTGGCCATGGATGGCGACCTGCAGCACGATCCCAATGAGATACCCAACTTTCTCGAAAAGCTCGAAGAAGGTTACGACGTGGTCAGCGGCTGGCGGAAGGAGCGCATCGACAACTTCGTCATGCGCAGAATCCCCTCGCGCTGCGCAAACTGGCTCATGGCCAAACTCTCAGGCGTGGAGATCCATGACTTCGGGACTACCTTCAAAGCCTATCGCCGCGAAGTGATCCACAATGTCCCTCTCTATGGCGAGATGCATCGCTTTATCCCCGCGCTCGCCGCGTCGTACGGAGCCAGCATCTGCGAGATCCCCATTAAGAACGTCAACCGCCTGCGCGGCCAGTCGCACTATGGCA
>JAJZJJ010000622.1 GCA_021810175.1 Acidobacteriota bacterium
CACCGTGTGCGATCCCCACGGGCTCCACGCCACGCCGATGCGCGGCTGCGGCAGGAACTTGGCATAGTTTGTCGTGAAGGCGGAATGGCCGATGTGCGGCTGCGTCTGAATCACGCCGTTTTTGAATACGAAGGTCGCCGCGCGTCCGTGTTTCTCATTCCAGCTCGTCGTGAAGCCGTCGCGGAACCCCAGCGTGACTTCCAGCTTCGGCGACCAGTGCATCGCATCCTGCACATACCACGCCCCCATCAGCGACCGCCAGTTCATCTCCGTTGGCGTCGGGTCGTAGTCGAAGCTGCCTGCGGTCCCCTCCAAAAACTGCTGCAGCCCCGTAAAAGTTGCCTGCCCGAACTGTAGCAGTGCCAGGTCCTCATTCGATTGCAGGCGCTGCAACCAGATTCCCGCCCCGATCGTGTGGAGGCCGCGGGTAATCGTTACATGATCATTGCCAGTGAAAAGGTTGCGCGCAATGTGCAGATCGCTGCCCACGTTGCTTCCAGCAAGGCCAACCTGCGCCGCCGGATTTGCCGCCGCACTGCCGCCGACCACCACGGCTCCAACCGGCTTCCCGGCGACAAATCCATCGACCCCCGCCGCTGGTGTCCCCGGCGTCGGCTCGCCCGTATAAAAGTAGGCCGCCCGCGAAAATCCAATCCGCGCCACGTTCAGCAGGCTCGGCGAAAAGACGTGAGTCTCCTCCAGACTAAGCACCTGCTCCCGCAGGCTTTCCACATCCGTGCTGTAAAGGTTGCTGCTCGTCGGCGTTACGTCCGCGCTATCGTCAATCGTGTACACCCCGCTCAACCGATTGCCGGTGGAGAAATCCTGATCCACGCGCACCGTTCCGAAGTCGTCCCGAATCGTCTGCAGCGGACTGTTCAGCGCCTCTGCAATGCCGCCGAAGTCCGGCGCACCGGGCGTTTGCTGCGGCCACAGGGCCAGCAGCGGCCTCACGCTCGGCGCCACTCCCACATACTCCATCCCCGACGCCGGACACGGATCGGGTGTCGGAGTCACCATTTTGCACGGCAGATACCCAGCCCTCGCCCGCGCATCCGGCACCAGATCCACCCCGGTCTGGTGCAGATGCTGGCGAAATCCCTCGTAGTTGGCGAATGCAAATAGACGATCCTCTCGCAGCGGTCCGCCCAGCGCCACTCCAAACTGATTCCGCTGAAACGGCGGCGCGGGACCCCGGTCGAAATAGTTGCGCGCGTCCAGCGCGTTATTACGCAGAAATTCATACGCCGATCCGTGCCAGTGATTGGTTCCGCCCTGCGTTACGATCAGCACCTGCGCGCCTGAGCGCTTGCCATATTGCGCGCCATAAGGCGGCCGCAGCACATTGAACTCCCGCACCGCGTCCACGCCCAGCAACTCCTGGCTTGTGCCCCCCGGCTGCATGTTCACTTCCGCCGCTCCGGTAAACTCGATCCCGTTCAGCAGATATAGATTCTGCTGCGGACGATTGCCCGAGACCGCAAAGTTATTCCCCACCGTCGAATTTGAAACGCCAGTTCCGCCCGTCTTCTCCGCCGTGTAATTCACCACCCCGGGATCCAGCGCCATCAACTGGTCGTAGCTGCGACCATTCAGCGGCAGGTCCTTAATCTGCCGGTCATGTACCAGCCCCGATATCTGGCTTGTGGTCACACTCACCAGCGGAGCATCCGCGCGCACCGTTATCTGCTGGCGCACGCCGCCGACACGCATTCGTAGATTCACCGTTGCCGTCTGTCCCACCGCCAGATGAATCCCAATCCTGACCGCCTCGGCAAATCCCTTGTGCTCTGCTCTTACCCGGTAGTCGCCGACCGGCAGCGCCGTTACCTGATACCTTCCGGTGTCGCTGGTGGAAGTGCTTCGACGCGCTCCCGTGTTTACATCCGTGACTGTTACAGTTGCGCTGGCCACCGCCGCGCCGGATGAGTCCGTCACCACGCCTGAGATGCCCGAAGAAGACTGCGCCCGCGCGCCTGGAGCGAGCGCCGCAACGAATACAGCCGCCAGCGCCACCGGCCAGAGTGTGAACCCCCATGCCTGAAAGGCCGCCCGAAAGGGCAGGGAACGGCGGTGAACGGATGCGAACACTCCAGCCTCCTCATGAAAATTGCGCCAGCGAGTTTGTCAGGGGACGTCTGTCGAAGCTCCGTTGCCCGTGAATCCTGGAAATATGAAACACGACAACTAAAACCATTATAGCGATACGATAAAGAACGTATCCTCTCCTCCAAACACAGCCGAAATCAATGCTGCTGCAATGGAGCGGGCCGGATGGCATACCTCTCGCCGTCATCCATCGTCATAATCATCAGTAGTCATGGACCTGGTTTCCCGTTCCAGCCTCGAATCGCTCCTCGCCTCCGTGGCGGGGTCCGCGCCTGACCCGCGCGCCGGCATCTTCGGCCCGGCATCGATCACGTGGCGTATCAATCGCGAATCGGCCGTCTTCCTCGGGGCCGGCCGCGCCGCCCTGCTCCAGATTGCCCATCCCTGGGTAGCGGCCGCCCTGTCTCAGCATTCAACCGTCCTCCGCGATCCCATTGCGCGGTTTCACAACACCTTCCGCATCGTCTACACGATGATCTACGGCAGCGTTCCCCAGGCGCTCGCCGCCTCGCGCCATTTACACACTCTGCACACTCGCATTCAGGGCGAGATGCACGAGCCCGTGGGCCGTTGGCCGCGCGGAGCTCATTACGAAGCCAACGAAATAGCCGCACTCCGCTGGGTATATGCAACGCTGGTGGAAAGCGCCATCCTTGCGCTCGAACTCGTCCTGCCGCTCACCGAGTCCGACCGCAACCAGTACTTTCAGGAAAGCAAAACCCTGGCCGCGCTCGTCGGCATCCCCTCGTTCGCGCTTCCGCCCGACTGGCCCGCGTTTCGCGAATATTGCCGCGAGACGATAGAATCGGACATCCTCGGCGTCGCCCCCGC
>JAJZJJ010000623.1 GCA_021810175.1 Acidobacteriota bacterium
CTTCCGTCAGAACCAGTCCAGCGTCAGCACCCTCCATCACGACCAGCAACAGACCGCTGGCTTCTACGTACAGTACCTCCTGCTCTCCATGCTCTGGGGGCTGCCGCCGCGCCCTTTCGAAGAAGTGCAGAACTCCCTCGCCACCCTCGTTCCTCGACGCTGGTCGCGCGCCAAACTCCTGCTTCGCAGCGGCAACATCGCACTCGGCGAAAAGCGTATCGTCCCCGCCCTCGCGCATTTTGCCCGCGCCTTCGCGGTCGATCCCCTCTACCTGCTCCAGCGACTTCACGACGAGTTCACCCCGCGTCTGCTCAGCAATGGCCTCCCCCCTGAAACTTTCTGGAGAATCCGGCGATGTCTCTGGAGATGACCTCTTCTGCGAACCCCGTTCCGCGTCCCGCCCGGCTTCATCTCGCCGGAGTCCCCATCGATCGCTTCACCATGCGCGATTCGCTCCGGTGGATTGCCTCCGAGCTCCGCTCCCCTTCAAGGCAAACCCGGCCTCTGCTCGTCATGGGCCCCAACGCCCACATCGTCACCACCGCGCAACGTTCGCCGGAGTTCCGCACCGCTCTTGCTGCCGCTGATCTCTGCGTAGCGGACGGCATCTCCATCCTGCTCGCCGGTCTCGTGCTTGGCCAGCCCATCCCCGAACGCGTCACCGGCGGCGACCTCATGGAACAGCTCTGCGCGCTCGCCGCCCGTGAAAATCTCTCCGTCTTCTTCCTGGGCGGCCTGCCCGGAGCCGCCGAGGGCGCCGCATCCGCTCTCGAAGCGCGTTATCCCGGCCTGCGCGTCGCCTTCTGCTGCCCGCCCTGCCGCTTCGAGCACGACCCGGTCGCATTAGCAACCGTATTAGGTACACTTCACGCTGCCGCGCCGGATATCCTCTGCGTCGCCATTGGCGTACCCCGTCAGGAAATCTGGATGAACCGCCACTGCCCCTCACTGCCCATCCGCCTCGCCATCTCCGTTGGAGCCGCACTCGATACCCAGGCCGGCCTCCGCCGTCGTGCCCCAAAATGGACCCATAACCTCGGCATCGAATGGGCCTATCGCCTGGCCCGCGAACCTCGCCGCCTCTGGCGCCGCTACCTGATCGGCAATACGCACTTCGTCCTTCTCGTCCTCGCCGCGTGGTGGCAGCAACGCATTCACCAGCAACCCATGCCCGCCTCAACGGTGCAAGTCCAGCAGGTTGCCCAGCAGAAATGAGGGATTCCATGCAATCATTCCGGCTCAAACTCTTCGCAGACACCGCCGACCTGGCCAGCATGCTGCGCCTCTACCGCCATCCGCTCGTCTCCGGATTCACCACCAACCCGAGCCTCATGCGCAAGGCAGGTGTCGGTAATTATGAGGCCTTCGGCCGCATGGTCCTCGAAGAAATCCCCGACAAGCCGGTCTCCTTCGAAGTCCTGGCCGAAGAATCTTCCGGCATCGAGCAGCAAGCCCGCGCCATCGCCTCTTGGGGGACAAACACATTCATTAAAATTACGGTTACAGATCGTCGCGGCCGATCACTGCTCCCCACGATCCATCGCCTTTCCGCCTCAGGCATCGCGCTCAACGTGACCGCGCTGTTCACCCTGGAGCAGATTGCGTCTGTTCTCCCCATGCTCGACACCGCCCACCCCGCCATTCTTTCCGTCTTTGCGGGCCGCATAGCAGACACCGGACGCGACCCCATCCCCACCCTCCGCGCCGCTCGCTCTATGCTCTACCACTACCCCAATGTCCAACTGCTCTGGGCCAGCACGCGCGAAGTCTTTAACCTTTTTCAGGCAGAGGAAGCCGGCTGCCACATCATCACCATGCCGCCCGGCCTCATCGACAAGCTCGCCAACCTTGGCAAAGATCTCAACGCTTTCACCCTTGAAACCATCGAGTCCTTTTACCGCGATGCCGAAGCCTGCGTCGGCGCTTTCGACTCAAACCCGCAGCCGCTGCGCCAGCGTCCAATCCGGGCAAATGCTGTCCCCTGGCTGTAGCACAAGCTGCACTGCGCTCGTCAGATCCTCCACCTGCCACACCGCATGCTGGTCCCACTCCGCTGCGCTGCCAATGCGAATACTCCGCACCCCCGCCGCCGCACCGCATGCCGTATCTGTCGCACGATCCCCGATCATCCAGCTCGCCCACAAATCAATTTCATAGCGGCTCGCTGTTCGGAACAGCCAGTATGGCGAGGGCTTCCGGCAGCGGCATGTCCCGCCCAATTCCGCCACGACGGCCTTGGGATGGTGCGGGCAATAGCAATAATCCAGAAACCGGATTCCGTGCCCCTCAAAACAGGTCGCCATCGCATCGTGAATTTCCCTGAGCTCCGCCCCCGTCGACTTGCCCAGCGCTTCATTCGGCTGATTTGAAACCAATACAAGTGCAAATCCGGCAGTCTGCAAGCGTGCCAGTGCCGATAGCACGCCCGGCAGCAGGCGAAAGTCGTTCACCCGCCGCGGAGCTTCCCACGCACCCGTGTCACGGTAGAACACATTCGCGTTCAGCACTCCGTCCCGGTCCAGAAACACCGCGCGCCGCATCCTCAACGCACTTGCTCCCATCGCGTCTCTCGCTGCTTCAGCAGGGGATGCGAAACCAGCAGGTGCAGCACTACCGTCTGGAACTCCTCCGTATGCGGCGTCACCGACTCGGCCGAAATCATCGGCACAATCACGCATGCATCCGCGGCCGCTGCCGTGTACCCGCCATCGCGCCCCACCACGCCAAGCACCCGCGCGCGCACTCGCACCGCCAGCTTCAGGCTCTCCACCAGGTTCACGCTCACGCGTTTTTCCAAATTCCCGCCGCCCACGGAAAAAACAAAAACCGCATCGCGCTCGCAGATGTGGCTTCCGCGCAGCCACTCGGCATAGCA
Organism: Acidobacteriota bacterium; assembly: GCA_021810175.1. The sequence continues at coordinate 2,876 of JAJZJJ010000623.1, forward strand.
GCCATCCCAGCCCTCATCGTTGATGCGTGCCGTCAGCTCTGCCATGTGATCGCTTGGCG
>JAJZJJ010000624.1 GCA_021810175.1 Acidobacteriota bacterium
CGGCGGAGGCGCATGGCGGGCTGGAGGGCTTGACGCTGGGCTTTGACCGCATGAAGGGCACGCTGGCAGACGAAACGCAGACGGCGGCGAAGGTGGCGAAGCAATACGGGGTTCGCCATCACGCCCGGTATGTGGAGAAGAAGACATTTTCAGCACACCGGCAGCGGCTGCTGGAGCGGATGGATCAGCCGACGGTTGATGGCGTGAACACCTACTTTGTGAGCCTGCTGGCGCGAGAGCGCGGTTACAAGGTTGCGCTGAGCGGCCTGGGCGGCGATGAGCTCTTTGGAGGCTATCCGAGCTTTCAGCAGGTGCCAGCGCTGGTGCGCCGGCTGGGCGCCTGGACGCAGTTCCCTCGTCTTGGCGCGGGGCTGCGCGCGATTGCGGCTCCGGTGCTGTCGAAGATGACTTCTCCGAAATACGCGAGCCTCTTCGAATACGGGGGAAGCTGGGGCGGCGCATATCTGCTGCGGCGCGGGCTGTTCATGCCCTGGGAGCTGACCGGGATTCTGGGCGCAGAGATGGCGCGGGAGGGCTGGGAAGAACTTGCATCGATCCGGGAGATGAATGCGCTGGCGAGCGGAGTTGGCGATCACAAGATGACGGGGCAAGCGGACTTCCTGCGCGTCTCCGCGCTGGAAATGCACTACTATATGCGGACGCAGTTGCTTCGCGACACGGACTGGGCGGGGATGGCTCACTCGCTGGAGATTCGCGTGCCGCTGGTGGACATGGTCCTTTTACGGCAGATTGCCGCGTTGCGCGCCAGCCCGTTTCCGCCCAAAAAGCCGCAGATTGTGAAGGCGCTGCAGACACCGCTGCCCGAGGAGGTCGCCAACCGGGAGAAGAGCGGATTCGTGGCACCGGTACGCGAGTGGATGCAGGAAGAGGCGGAAGGAGCACCGAGGCGCGGCCTGCGGAACTGGGCGCTGTACATCTACCGGTACTTTGATGGGCTGCATTCGGGGGAAGTGGCCCCGCGGTACGCGGCGTGAGGGAAGTTTCACGGGCGCCGGCGGCGCCTCTCAGAGGGCGGCATCGATCTCTTCCGCAAGGATCTGGGCAGCAGCGAGACAGGCGGCGCGGTTGACGTCAAGGTGGGTAACGAGGCGCATGGCGCCGGGCGCAATGGCGTTGGCCAGGACCCCCCGGGCCTTGAGCCGCTGGGAGAGTTCGGGCGCGGTGAGGCGGCCGGTGAGGCGAAAAATAACGATGTTGGTCTCGACGGAGTCGAGGTCGATGGCAACGCCTTTGCAGGGAGCCAGCGTCTCGGCCAGCAGGCGGGCATTGGCGTGGTCTTCGTGCAGGCGAGCGGGCATCTGTTCGAGGGCGATGAGCCCAGCGGCGGCGAGGATGCCGGCCTGACGCATGCCTCCGCCGAGGGCCTTGCGGAAGATGCGCGCCTGCGCAATCAGTTCCGCCGAAGCCACCAGCATGGAGCCTACGGGCGCACCCAGGCCCTTTGACAGACAGAACATGACGGAGTCAAAGCCGCGGGTGAGCGTTTTCACGTCCAGGCCCAGGGCGGTGGCCGCATTGAAGATGCGCGCGCCATCCAGGTGGACGGGGAGCTTGCGTTCCTTTGCGTTACCCCATATCTCTTCCAGAATCTGCAGGTTGTAGACACGTCCGCCGGCCAGATTGACGGTATTTTCGATCGCAATCAACCCGGTGGCGGCGTGGATGGAGCTTCGACCGTAGATCACCGGCTCGATGTGACGCCAGGTCAGGATGCCATGCTCGCTGGGAACGGCACGGATGAGGCAGCCGGAGAAGACGGCCGTGGTGGCCATCTCGTAATCGAGGATGTGCGCGCGCGATTCGGCGATGACTTCCTGGCCGGGCTGCGTATGCAGGCGGATGGCGATCTGGTTGCCCATGGTGCCGGAGGGCACAAAGAGCGCGGCCTCGCGGCCAAAGATTTCCGCGGCGCGGCGCTCCAGCAGGTTGATAGTGGGATCTTCGCCGTAGACGTCGTCTCCCACTTCGGCCGCGGCCATCGCAGCGCGCATTTCGAGTGTGGGACGAGTCACGGTGTCGGAACGCAGGTCGATCAGGGCCATCGTGCTCCTTCAGGGACAAGCTTGCTGCAGACAAACACCGCATTCCAATACAGGAGCACCTGTTTGCCGTATTCCCGAAACTGTTCGTAGACGCCAAAGGCGCAATAGCCGTACTTCGTCAGAAAGTCTGCCACCTCAGAAAAGCTTGCATATTCCCTGGTGCGAACGACCGGCTCGCATTCGCATTGCACGAAGTGGATCCGCTGCTGCGCGAGGAGCGGGACGGCTCCGGCCAAAACATCGAGATCGAAGCCTTCCGTATCGATCTTGAGAAAATCGACGCTTTGCAGCTTTTGCTCTTCCGCGAAGGCTGCGATGGTGCTCAGCGTGATGGTCTCGGGACGATCCTCGGGACGCGCCAATTTGAGAGAGCTTCTCTGCGACTCGGGATTAACATGAATCGTCGTCTGGCAGGCCTCCGGCCCAAAGCCCAGATTATAAGCGTGAATCCGCGGAAACCGCCTGGTATTCGCTACGAGCTTTTCATACGTTGCCGCAACCGGCTCGAAGCTGTAGATCTCGGCGCGCGGATATTCGCGCAGATAAGAAATTGCCGATTGTCCGATGTTGGCGCCGACGTCAAGGAGGATCCTCACGCCATTACGCCCGAGCGTCTTTTCGATATCGAAGGAGCATATTGTCCCGTTGGGCAGGGTGTTCCGATAGATTCTGCAGCCGGTAATTTGCTCAACGGCTGTTTTGATGCCCTTAATGACTGGAAGCATTCCGTTCGTACCTTTAGGGACTGCACAATGATCAAGACAGAGCCAAAGAATATTCTGGACCGGGGGATGACAAATCGTAATCCCCCTAACGCGCCATTTAAGGTATCTGCGCCATCGGCAATTCGATAATTGGTGTCATCTTGCCG
>JAJZJJ010000625.1:0-514 GCA_021810175.1 Acidobacteriota bacterium
GCTGGTGGGATCGTCGGGCAAGGGCGGAGCGACGTTGCTGCGGCGGGATTTCGGGGAATCGGTCTATAACCTGACGGGCGGGGAATACTACTGGATGGCGGGGAACTTCATGAAGTACGGAGCGTCAAAGGCGACGTTCGGGAGCATGAATCCCGGGGATATTCCGGTGGATTCGAATGAGCTGATCGCGCTGTGCGCGCCGCGGCTGGTGTTTATCAGCTACGGGATACCGGCGAAGGGCGATGCGCGCTGGCTGGATCAGCGGGGGAGCTGGATGGCGACGGTGGCGGCGAGTCCGGTGTGGAAGCTGCTGGGCGCCCCGGGGCTCAGCACGAATGCGACGAATTACCGGACGGCTCCGATGCCTCCGGTGAACGACGGACTGCTGGGCGGCAAGCTGGCGTGGCGGCAGGACGACGGCGGGCATACGGATGCGCCGAACATGATTTACTTCATCCACTGGGCGGATAAGTTTCTGGGATATCCGTTGAAGGGGTAAGAGGCGTTTGAATCG
>JAJZJJ010000625.1:524-2929 GCA_021810175.1 Acidobacteriota bacterium
CAGGGCGGTTCATCGGGGACGGAAGCGGAATCTTCTCAGGGGTGAGAGAATCCGGCCGGGTTCCGGTGGGCCGCGGCGCTTTTGAGGCGCACGTTGTTGCATCCAGACGGTTTGGGGGCGAAGCGGCAGCGGGCTGGGACGACGGGTCGGCGGAAAGAAAAAGCGGGCGAGCGGCGGAGACGGGTGCAGGGAAGTCCGGACCCGAGGATAATGTCGTACATGAGAATCCCCATCTTCCCGCTCGACACGGTGCTTTTTCCTGGAACGGCGTTGCCGCTGCATATTTTCGAAGAGCGATACAAGGAAATGATTGGCGAGTGTCTTGCGGGCGAGCAGCCTTTTGGCGTGGTGCGCGCGGAGCAGGACAAGATGGCGATCATCGGCTGCACGGCGAAGGTGGTGCGGGTGCTGGAGCAGTACGATGACGGGCGCATGGACATTCTGTGCGAAGGGGTGCGGCGGTTCGAGATCGACGGGCTGGACGATTCGCGGGAGTTTTTGCAGGCCGATGTGGAGTATTTCGACGATAACGGCGAGGGGTCGACGCGGAACGAGCGGGAAGAGTGCGCGGCGCTGCATTTTGCCACGCTGCAGCTGGCGGGGATGGATACGATGCCGTTGCATCTGGACCTGAACGGGCCGGTTGCATTCCAGCTGGCGGACGCGCTGCCGTCGGACCTGGGATTCAAGCAGCAGTTGCTGGGGAGCCGCTCAGACGCGGACCGGACGCTGCAGCTGCGGAACTTCTACAACGAAGTGCTGCCGAAGCTGAAGGCGACGCTGGATGAGGCATCCGGCGGGCTGATGATGTAACGGCGGCAAATCGAAGAAGCGGGCGGACGGAAATCCGCGTCCAAAAGAAGAGCCGGAAGAGATCAGAGGAGCAAAGATGGCAACTCGACAGAGCGGCCCCGCGGAGACGGGCCGGAAGACAGAGGTATCCGGGGCGGCGCATTTGCCGCAGACGCTAGGGGAGCTGCGCGCGAGCCGGGAGTGGAGCGAGACGCGGCTGCGCACGCGCAGAGTGAAGGACGAGCTGCGGGAGAACCTGATCGCCAGGCTGAAGGCGCGGGAGACGGTGTTTCCGGGGATTGTGGGATACGACGACACGGTGGTTCCGCAGATTGTGAACGCGGTGCTGTCGCGGCAGAATTTTATTCTGCTGGGGCTGCGCGGGCAGGCGAAGAGCCGCATTCTGCGGGCGCTGACGGCGCTGCTGGACGAGCAGACGCCCTACGTGGCGGGATGCGAGATTCGGGACAATCCTTATGAGCCGCTGTGCCGGCGGTGCCGGGATCTGATTGCCGAGCAGGGGGACGCGACTCCGCTGGGCTGGATGACGCGCGACGAGCGGTATGTGGAGAAGCTGGCAACTCCGGATGTGACGGTGGCGGATTTGATCGGGGATCTGGACCCGATTAAGGCGGCGCGCGGCGGGCACGATCTGGCGAGCGAGATGACGATGCACTACGGGCTGCTGCCGCGGGCGAATCGAGGCGTGTTTGCGGTGAACGAGCTGCCGGACCTGGCGGGGAAGATTCAGGTGGCGCTGTTCAACATCATGCAGGAAGGGGATGTGCAGATTAAGGGCTACCCGGTGCGGCTGGAGCTGGATGTGGCGCTGGTGTTCAGCGCGAATCCGGAGGACTACACGGCGCGGGGCAAGATTGTGACGCCGCTGAAGGACCGGATTGGATCGGAGATTCGGACGCACTATCCGGAGACGCTGGCGGAGGGTGTGGCGATCACGACGCAGGAGGCATGGACGGCGCGGGAGACGGGCGACGTGGCGGTGCCACCGTATCTGCGGGAGGTGATCGAGCAGGTGGCGTTCACGGCGCGCGAGGACAAGAAGGTGGACAAGCGCAGCGGCGTGAGCCAGCGGCTGCCGATTTCGACGCTGGAGCTTGCGGTTTCGAATGCGGAGCGGCGGGCGCTGCTGCATGGGGAAACGCAGGTGGCTCCGCGGGTGGGAGATTTGTATGCGGCGCTGCCGGGGATTACCGGCAAGCTGGAGCTGGAGTACGAGGGCGAAATGAAAGGCTCCGATACGGTGGTGCGGGAGATTGTGCGCACGGCGATCGGGAAGGTCTTCGACCGGTATTTTGGCGAGACGAACACGGAGCAGATTGAGCAGTGGTTCAACCTGGGCGGTACGGTGAAGATCAGCGACGATCAGGCGGCGAAGGCGACGGCGGAGGAGCTGAAGCAGATTCAGGGGCTGATGGAGAAGCTGAAGCCGCTGGGCGCGAAGGCGAGCGATCCGCCGGAGGTGGTGACGGCGGCGGCGGAGTTTCTGCTGGAAGGCATGTGCGCGCATCGGCGCATCAGCCGGAGCGAGGAGCGGAATTTCGCGGCGCAGAAGAAGCCGCAGGAGCGCACGGAAAGAGCGGAGTCCGAGCGGG
>JAJZJJ010000626.1 GCA_021810175.1 Acidobacteriota bacterium
GTTACGGGAGCTTTGCAACTCCCAATCCTGTGCGCGGCGCTCCAGCCGTTGGATCTCCGCATCCATCTGGCGCAGCGCAGCGCCCTGATTGGCGCTTTCGCGTTCGGCGAGACGGCGCTCTTCACTCTTTGCTTCCAGCAGGCGGGTGCTCTCGCCCAGCACCTTGGCCAGCTCCGCTGCCGCGGCCTCGGTTTGTCCGAGTTCTCTTTCTACGACGGCCAGCTTCTCGTTCGTGTCGCGCAATTCGCGCTTCAACGCCAGCGGACCGCCGCTGCGGCTCTTGCCGCCCGTCACAGTCACGTTGTGGAAACACTCACCGCTGGGCGCGAGGAAGAATGACGCCGGATGCTGCAGCGCCAGCGAACGCGCCGTTTCCATGTCAGGCGTCACATACCCTTCGCGCAGCTTCGGCAGAATCACTTCCAGTGATTTTCCAAAACCGTCCAGTACACGGATGCAGTCCTTCAGCGGCACGATGCCGCCGTGCTGTACAAGGGGGCTATCCGGCGCGTCCGGGATAGCGAAGGAAAACTTCGCCTGCGAATCGTTGGGATGGACCAGGAACGTGGCGCGTCCATCCACATCCGTCTTCAGCACGCGCATGCCCTCGTTGGCGGCATCCCAGCTCTTCACCACAACGTAGTTCAATTCGTCGCGGAGAAATTCATCGACCACGCTCTCATATTGGTCGCCGACCTCCAGGAAATCCGCCAGCGTGCCGACCGGCGCGAGACCCTCCCCGAGGCTGTTCGAGCGGAACAGCTTGCGGACCGTCTCGGTGGAATAGCTGTGATCGCGAATCAGGGCCTCGATGGAGTTGCGGCGTCCGAGCAGGGTTGCATGCTCGCTGCGGAGTTGGTCGCCGCGCCGGCGAACCTCCACCTCCTCGTTGCGTTTGGTAGCGATCTCCGCTCGCAGCGTGGCTATCTCCTGCTCTAACCGCTGTAACGTCTCGGTGATGGACTCAAACCGCATCGACACCTGGCCGCGTTCCACGCCAAGAGCTTCGAGGTCGCGCTGGGCCGAGGTCATCTCCGCCTCAAGGCGTGCTGCTTCGCGCTCCAGCGAGGCCAGCGATTCCTCAGCCTGGGCCGTTTGGTTGCGCAGCAGGTTCAGTTGCGAGAGGAGTTGTCCGGCCTGCCTGCGCGTGACTTCCATCCTCTGCTCGACGGCACTCACGGCCTGCGCCGCTTCCCGCATCTTCTGCTGCGAGGCTTGCGCCTCGGCACGGAACTTCGCCGCTTCCGCCTCGGCAGATTCCAGAAATCCACGTTGCGCTTCACGCTCGGCCGCGGTTGCTTCCAGTTGCCGGCGTGTCTGTTCCTGTTCCTGCTGGGCAAGGGAAGCGCGGCGTTCCAGTTCCGCCAGGCGTTCGCGGTTGGCCTGCTCGCGAGCGGCGGCGCGTTCCAGTTCCACGGCGCTCTGGCTGGCCTGCTGCTGCGCGGCCTTGGCCTGTTCGTCGAGCGCGTATCCCTGGCTCAGTCCGGCAGCATGTTGCTGATCCAGCGTTTCGACTTGGGCTGCCTGTTCGTCAATCTTGGCGTTCACCGCCGCGATCTCGGCCTGCAGAGCCGCCTGCTCGGCATCCATCTGCGCCAGCTTGCTCGCCAGCACCACGCGTAACCGGGCCCGCATTTCGTCACGCAATGCGCCGTAGCGCTCGGCCTTTGCCGACTGCCGCTTCAGCGACGCCATTTGCCGCGTGACCTCCTCAAAAATGTCGTTCACCCGCGCCAGGTTCTGCTTGGCTTGTTCGAGCCGCAATTCTGCCAGGCGCTTCTTCGTCTTGAAGCGGGTAATGCCGGCAGCCTCTTCGATAATGGCGCGCCGGTCATGCGGCTTCGAGCTCAGCAGTTGCCCAATGCGTTCCTGTCCAATGATCGCGTAGGATTCAGGGCCAAGGCCCGTACCCATGAAGATGTCCTGGATGTCGCGCAGGCGGCAAAGTTTGCCGTTCAGCAGGTATTCGCTCTCGCCAGTCCGGAACAGGCGCCGCGTAACAACAATCTCCCCCTTCTGTGGCACGCGTTGGAATTTTCGCCGGCGAATCTTCAGAACAACTGCATTGGCTGCTGCGCCTTCTTGCGCGTTACCGTCATTTGCGGCATCCGCAGGAGATTGTGTTTCCAGAGCTGTGCCCGGTGCCACATCTACCCCGTCCAGAACCACCCCGGGCTGCGAGTCCGAGATGATTTCTTCGACTTCAGCGGCACGCTCGGCCCGAATCGAATCTTCGTCCCAATCCCTCGGTAGCTCGTTTTCCAGGCTGATTTCCGGCTCATCGAGCAGTGGCCCCTGGTACGCATCCGGATCGATCAGCGTCAGCGAAACCTCAGCCATGCCCAGCGGCTTGCGGCTGCGTGTCCCGGCGAAGATGACATCTTCCATCTTGCCGCCGCGCAGGGTCTTTGCGCTCTGCTCACCCAGCACCCAGCTCACACCGTCGAGGATGTTGGACTTGCCGCATCCGTTCGGGCCGACAACCACACCGATGCCGCTGCCGGGCAGCGAAATTTCGGTGCGATCGCAGAATGACTTGAAGCCCAGAATCTGGATCTTCTTTAACTTCAGCATGGCGCAACTCCAATAAGCCGGGTTTCAGTCAAAACTGTAGCGCCGGGGGTATCGAGGGTCAACAATCGAACCCCAATATATTGTGGATAAGCAGTCCCAAATACAAGCAATGGAGATCGCTTTGGGGAACGAAGTCTCGCTCGGAAGCTCGAATTCACTGGCAGAGTTCGTCTAACCTGCTGATTATGAAGCACAATCTGGCGTGAAAGCGCGCCCGAGGGGCATTTCGGGCTACACGCGGGCCCAGGCAAACTTAAGCCGGGGCTCCCGGCGTCTTCAAAGCGGTTTGGATACGGCTTCCGCACAATTCTTACCACGGAGGATATCAGCACGGAGATGCTGCGAAAACAGCTTC
>JAJZJJ010000627.1 GCA_021810175.1 Acidobacteriota bacterium
GGGAAGAAATCGCTGCATCGAGCCTCGCAAATCTATGCGGAAGTGGTGGACCGGCTGGCGGCGATTCCCGGAGTTGAATCCGTAGGCGCAGCCGACGATGTGCCTCTTTCCAGGCAGGCCCAAATGCTCATGCCTGTTTCGGCGGAACATCCGGAGCATGCGGGAGGCAAATCCATGGCGGCGATACCACGCGTCGCCAGCGGCGGATATTTCCGCGCCATGGGCATCTCGCTGGTAGAAGGACGAACATTTTCGAAGAGCGATCCCAGCGGAAGCCAGAAGGTTGTGATTGTCTCGCAGGACCTGGCGCGGCGGCTCTGGCCGGGGGAAAATCCGATCGGTCATCGGCTGCATTGCAGGTGGTTTTGCCATTCTTCAGCTGTGGTGATTGGCGTCGTTCGCACGAATCGGAGTTTTGGGCCACGAAGTAACGCGCTGCCGGAGTACTTTCTCCCCTTTACACAGCAGGGATGGCCGTTTATGACTTTTGCCGTGCGCGTTCATGGGGATCCTGCATCGTATGTCCACTCCATTCGGCAGGCTGTGGCCGCTGTCGATCCGGCGGACCCGATTTACGACGTCAGAACGATGAAGCAACGGCTCGATGCGTCGGAATCCCTGATTCGGTTCGAGGCTTTTGCCTTGACTGGATTTGCGTGCCTTGCCTTGATGCTGGCAGTGATTGGACTGTACGGAATTCTCTCTTACCGAGTGACGCAGCGGGTTCGGGAGATCGGGCTGCGGATCGCGCTAGGCGCATCACGGCAGGCCATACATTTCTCTTTTGTTCGGGAGGCGATCGCCCTGACGGTCACTGGGGTTCTCATAGGCCTGGGCGTATCGCTTGCGCTGGATCATTTCTTGTCCACGGTTCTGTTCAGGATCAAGCCGGATGATCCATGGACGATGGGGGCAGTGGGTTCTCTTTTCTTTGTCATTACCCTTGCTGCCGCGTATTTACCGGCGCGGCGTGCGGCCGGGGTGGATCCGATGCGGGTGTTGCGGATGGAGTGAGGGATGAGGTGGGTCCCGCACGCTTGGGGTGGTGCGGGACCATGTTTGTTGCTGTGATTAGCAGTGGGCGGGGATGTTGTGGCGGTGGCAGACTTCGGAGAGCAGGCCGTAGAGGCCGTCGAGGACGGTGTCGACGGCGTGATGACAGGTCGGTTCGTCGGAGGGCCGGATGAGCTGCTGGAGCAGAGCGCGTTCGGTGGCGGAGTGTTCGCGGTCGGCCTCGATATGCACGGTGAAGTAGCGGTAGCCGTCCTCGGTTTTGAAGCCGTAGAAATCGCGGAGTCCTTCGATTTTCTTTTCTGAGACAGCAGGAATCTGGCTCTCGTAGGCGTAGAGCGCGGCGACGCCGGCGGCGGTGCCGTGATTGCGGCAGGCGGAGCGGAAGCCGTCGATGAGAGTGCGGGTGGAGGTCCAGGGTTCGATGGACTCGACCTGCTCGCGGGTGAGGCCGAGGCTTTCGGCGAACTGGAGCCAGAGCTCGGGGTGGTTGGGGGAACCGGCCTCCTCGTCGATGAGGTTGGTGAGCAGGTGCCTGCGGACGGACTGATCTTCGGTTTGGGCGTGGACGGCGGAAAGATACGTGGGGAAGGCGGCGACGTGCTGGTAGTACTGGGCGGCGTAGTCGCGGAGTGCGTCGAGAGTGAGCTCGCCGCGGGACCAGGCCTGGTAGAAGGGATGCTGGAGGAGGTGCTGGGCGGCGATTTTGGCTTCGATCTGGTCAAGAACGTTTACGGCTTCGCGATTCATGGGGATTCTTTTGGCTCCTTAGAGCATTTCTCCTCTACGGCGTCGGGAAAAATGCTGTGCGGCGTGATGTTCGGACAGATTAACAGGAGCGCGGGATGGGCGGGTGAGCGGGTTTCCACAGACCGGGGATAAAATATGGGTAGATCGATGCGAAGCCTGTGCAACCAAGTTCGCCTGAAGCGCTTTCGCCGTGGACGTCACGACCGCGGGCGCGTCGCTGTATTCTGAGGCGCCAGCGCAGACCCGATCGAAAGATCCGTATCCCAAGGACCGCAGTACCCCCAACCGTTAAAGGAAGGATGACCCATGTCGAATACTGGGAAGAATGCCGATAGCTTTGGGAGCCGTTCAGAACTGAGGACGGCTCACAAGACCTACGAAATTTTCAAGCTCAGCGCACTGGAGAAGAAGGGCGTAACGCTCTCGCGCCTGCCCTACAGTTTGCGAGTGCTGCTGGAAAACCTGTTGCGGCATGAGGATGGAAGCCGCGTGACGGCGGAGGACATTGAGTTTCTGGCGAAGTGGGACGCGAAGGCGGAGCCCTCGCGTGAGATTGCGTACATGCCGGCGCGCGTACTGATGCAGGACTTCACCGGGGTTCCGGCGGTGGTGGACCTGGCGGCGATGCGCGACGCGATGAAGGAGCTGGGCGGCGATCCGCACAAGATCAATCCGCTGCAGCCGGCGGAGTTGGTGATTGACCACTCGGTGCAAGTGGACGAGTTTGGAAACAAGCAGGCGTACTCGATCAACTCGATGCTGGAGTTTCAACGTAACCGTGAGCGTTACGCATTTCTGAAGTGGGGGCAGTCGGCGTTTGACAACTTCAGCGCGGTGCCGCCGGGGATGGGCATTTGCCACCAGGTGAACCTGGAATACCTGGCGCGCGTGGTGTTCACGAAAGAAAGCAACGGCAAGGCGCAGGCGTATCCGGACACGCTGGTGGGCACTGATTCGCACACGACGATGATCAACGGCCTAGGCGTGCTGGGCTGGGGCGTGGGCGGCATTGAGGCCGAGGCGGCAATGCTGGGGCAGCCGGTATCGATGCTGGTTCCGCAGGTGGTTGGCTTTAAGCTGACCGGGAAGCTGCGCGAGGGCGCGACGGCGACCGACCTGGTGCTGACCGTGACGGAGATGCTGCGCAAGCTGGGCGTAGTGGGC
>JAJZJJ010000628.1 GCA_021810175.1 Acidobacteriota bacterium
GCAGTATTCTGCGCTTGTGCGGCCGCGCGGTATGGTGGTCTTTCACGACATCGGGTCTGCATGGGTGAATTCTTGCATTTTCATCCTACAGCCGTCGGGTTCCGTTGCCTTAGGAATCTACGGCGCGCCATGGCCCGGACCTCAGGGCTGAATTGCGACGACCGAAGAACGCTCAGAGCAGTCATTCCCCACTCGAGCATGGTCCTGACGAAAATGATGTGAAGGTTTATCGCGGATTGCTTCCCGGAGGATGCGGCCAAGATAAGGGGCTGCGACTCGCTGTTGGAAACGCTGCGGGAATTGCTGTAAGTGTTCATCGGGTAATGCGCAGGCGCTCCATGAGGTAGATGGGCCACATGACGCAGTTGCGGGCGAGGCCGAGGAGCGGTTTGGGAATGAGAGATTTTACGGGCATGAGGAAATTCGCGACGCGATAGCGGAGGCGATTGATGCGGAAACTCTCTTCCGCGCCCATGGGATTGATGAATACCTTGTAGTGATAGCCGGGGAAAATGGCGGTGAGCAGTTCGGTCTGATGCTTCCAACGGGCGCTGTAGTCGACTTCGCAGCGTTCCATGTCCCGGTCTTCGAGGTAGTAGCCGATGACCTCTTCGACTTTGCGAGAGCGGAGGTGGGGCTGGTCCGAGTAAAGGAACTGCTCGTAAGACCGGCCTTCCAGCGGTTTCGGTGTAACGTAGCAGGGCTCCATGCTGCCCGGGAGACACTGGTTCAAATCCGGTGGGTGGAGCGTGGCGGCAAAGTTGATGATGCCGACGCGCGGGTTTGCCTCCATCACCCCGACTGCATCGCGGAGATAATGGGCAGGGCCCTGGCAGACCCAGTCGTCCTGAATCATGAGGACGTATTTGCCGGAGCAGTGGCGGAGGCCGTTGTTGTTGTTGGCGCCGAGGCCGCGGTTTTTGGGCAGGAGGGCGAAGATGTCGGCGGGCAGCCGACGGATCCGGGCCTGCACTTCGGCGGGGCTGCCGTCGTCGGCGATCACGATTTCGAGATTCGGGTAGTCGGTGTGTTTGCGAAATGCGTGCAGGGCGGTTTCGAGCCGGTGGAAACGCTTGTAGGTGATGAACAGGGCCGAAACCAGTGGCCAGTCGGTGCCGGGTTGGGGCGATGGATCGCTCATAAGCACGTTCGTCTGGTTCTAGGATGCGGGCAGGGCGCGCTCGTGGGCGCGCAGTTCGGCGACGATTTCGGCCGCGGCGGCGCGGGCGTCGTCGGAGCGGTCAGGCGGGAAGGAGATGGCTCCGACACGGGCGTGTCCACCGCCGCCGTAGCGTTCGCAGATAGTGGCAAGATTGACCATTTCTTCCGGCTTGCGGCGGGTCCAGGGATTGGAGCCGACGGAGACCTTGGTGCGGAAGCTGGATTTCGACAGGCCTATGGAGTAAGTGGCCGAGGGGTGCAGGTAGTAAGGGATGAACTTGTTGTATCCCTCGAGCTGGCGGTCGGTGATGTCGAAGTAGATGGTGCCGTCCCGCATTTCGGAGCGGTTGCGGATGAGGGTGAGCGACTCTTCATGGCGAGTGAGCAGCGGCGGCAGGAGTTCGGCGACGAAGGGCTGCTGGAGGACTGCGGCCAGAGACATTTGCGTGAGCAGTGGGATGAGCCGGGGCACGAAGGCGGGGTCCTGCGTGGATTCGATGACGAGGGTGAGCTTCATGGCGGGGGCGGCCATTTCGACGGCAGCCTCGGGGCTCTCGTAGAGCGCGCCGTCGACAACATCGGCCCAATGGACGAGTTCCGCTACGGGCTCGACGTTCATGCCGAATTTAGTGGCTGCGATGTGCGCGAGGAAGCTGGTGCAGGAGGTGAAATTGGGGTCGTAGAAACGGCGGTTGGCATAGCGTCCGTCGGCCATGCCGGCGAGGTAGTCCTGATTATCCTCGGGCGTGAGGAAGGCGCTGAGGTGGTGATCGAACCACCAGGTGATTTTGGGTGAGGCGGAGTATTTGAAGTCGACGATGGCGTTTTCGTCGCCGGTGAAGTCGGCCTCATTGAAGAGCGCGCCGGCGCGGTGGACCAGGCCCATGAATTCGTACTGAGCATTGGGCGTGATGCACTCGCGGTGAAAGCGGCTGAAGAGGGACGCGGAGCAGGCCCCATCGAAGCACTTGTCGTGGTAGAAAACGCGGACTTTCAACGCTGGCAACTCCTGTGAATGAACAAATCCCGCAGAATTGTCTAGGATTGCGTGAAGGGTCCGGCGTGTCAAGCGGTGGCGGGCGGATGTTGCGGGTGTCGTAGTCTGATGACAGGGAATTCCTTGAGGAGTCTGGATTGGCAACGATGTCATTTGAGCCGCTGGTGATTCCGGCGAAGGCGTACCGCGCGTATCTCTTTGATCTGGATGGAACGGTGGCCGATTCGATGCCGCTGCACTGGATTTCGTGGCGGCAGGCGGTGGAGGAGCATGGCGGGCATTTTCCTCTGCACCTCTTTTACGACTGGGGCGGGATGCCGCTGGTGAAGAGCGTGGAGCTGTTGAACGAGCGGTTCGGGTACAGGATGTCAGCGCCGGAGGTGGTGCTGCGCAAGGAGCAGCTTTACTATGAACTGCTGCCGGAGCTGAAGCCGATTCCGGCGGTGCTGGCGCACGTGGAGGCGCAGCATGGGCGGATTCCGCTGGCGATTGTGTCGGGGTCGCCGCGTGCGGGGATTCATCGGTCGCTGACGCAGCTGGGCCTGCTGGACCGCTTTGATGTGCTGGTGGGATCGGAGGACTACAAGCACGGGAAGCCGGATCCGGAACCGTTTTTGACGGCGGCAGGGCGACTGGGCGTGGCGCCGGAGCACTGCCTGGTGTTTGAGGATGCGGACCCCGGGATTGCGGCGGCGACGGCGGCGGGGATGGATTGGGTACGTGTTCCGGTGCAGAGAGTAACGGAGTAGAGCGGGCG
>JAJZJJ010000629.1 GCA_021810175.1 Acidobacteriota bacterium
CGCCGCGCGCTTGCGCGGATAGCGGATGGGGCGAACCTCCCTCAGAAAAATCCGCGCCGTTACAGGGCCGATGTGCTTGATCTCCTGAAGTTTCCGTGACAACTCCGTCGCCGTCCCCGCCTGGCTCATCAGGCTTGAGATGCTTCCATAGGTGCGCTTCAACTCACTGCACACTTCCAGCAGTTTTGTCGCAGTGGAAAAGTCATACCGCACATAATGTGCGCGATCCAGCAACAGAACCAGCTTGTCCCATCCGGCGCTCAGAATCGCGTCGGGGCTCGTCAATCCTGCTTCGGTCAATTCCCGATAGGCCTGCTCGGCGATCTCCGTCTGGATCGGTTTCCCAAACAGCAGGCATGCCAGAAGCCACTTGAACAATTCCGTCTCCCGGCCCGACGCAAGATCAATCGACAGCGCCCGTGCCTCATTCCGAGCCGCCTTCGCCATTATCCCGCTTTCTTTCTCTCTTGAAGAGCCCTTGTAGTCAGCGTATGCCTCTTCATGCGCGAACCTTGCCGGCTCACCATCCGCACGCTGCTGGCCTGCGGACCCTTTTCGCCCGCCTCCTCCGCAAATGTGACTGTGGTCCCAGGCTTCAAGTCGTCGAACGCGTCATTCAGGACGCTCTCCCTGTGGAAGTAAATCTCCCTTCCCTCCGGCGTCATCAGAAATCCATAGCCCTGATCCTCAAACACCTGCGTGACGTTCGCCGTCCCCGGCGCTATCAGCCGCTTTGTGTCGCCGCGCTGCTTCCGTGCATAATCCTGGAGTTGCCGCCGTGCAGCCTTGAAGGCATCGCGGACAGCCCGGTGTAGAATCTGCCGCTCCCTCCGCACTTCCATGCCCTTGCGAATCTGCGCCTGCTCCATCTGCCGCGCCATCCCGCCCAGGCTCGGCTCGCTCTGCACCACAATCTCCCCGCCCGGCACCGTCAAATCAATCCGCACATTCCACAAATTTCCGCTGTGGCGGCCGCTCTCGTGTTCTACCTTCACGCGGCACCCCATGATCCGCGGATAATATCGTTCCAGCTTGGCAGCCTCCGATCGAATCAGCTCTTCAATATCAGGAATCACCTCCGCATGGTGAAAGGCGATTTGTAGAGGAACAGGAATCGTTCCGGAAATCTTTTCCATGACTTTCCTCCTACTTTCCTGGACATCGTTGCCGAGCAAGAGGATGTACAGATGTCCTGATTTGATTCTCCGCTCGCTCCCCGCCCGCAAATGTGCGATGCGTCACCCCACACTCCGTTTTGCACAGACCTACCATCACAACCACCCCCGCCGCAGCGTTTACCATCAACATGGATCACCCATGACGGACAAGAAATCTCTTCCCCCTGCTACCCTTGCCCACATCGCCCAAACCCTGAAGCTTCCTCTCCGCGGCATCGTCGCTGTCATCGAACTCCTCGACGACGGCGGCACAGTCCCCTTCATCGCTCGCTACCGCAAAGAAGCCACCGGCAATCTCGACGAAGTCCAGATCCTCGCCATCTCCGAGCAACTCGCCTACTTCCGCGAGCTCGAAGACCGGCGCGCTACCGTCCTCGCGTCCATCGCCGAGCAGGGCAAGCTCACTGACGAGCTCAAGACCCGCATCGAAACCGTCCTCGAAAAAACCGAGCTCGAAGATCTCTATCTCCCCTCCAAACCCAGGCGCCGCACCAAGGCTACCATCGCCCG
The DNA here is from genome assembly GCA_021810175.1 of Acidobacteriota bacterium. The sequence goes on from JAJZJJ010000629.1 coordinate 1,689, forward strand.
CGAAAGAGGCCTCGAACCGCTCGCCGCATACCTCTGGGCGCAGCAGCCCGCAGAAGAATCCCTCAACACCCTCGCGCCTAAATTCGTTAGTGAAGAGAACGGCGTTCCTACCATCGACGAAGCCCTTGAAGGCGCGCGCCACATCGTCGCCGAATGGATCAGTGAAGACGCTGACCTCCGCAAAATCCTCCGCCAGTTTGTCTTTGACGAAGGCGTCGTCGTCAGCCGCAAAGTCACTGACGCCGTCGATGAGCAGGAAAAGTTCCGCATGTACTACGAGTACCGCGAGCCTGCCAAAGCCATCCCTTCCCATCGCATGCTCGCCATTCGCCGCGGCGAAGACGAAAAGGTTCTCTACTTCCTCATTGAAGTCGAACCCGAGCGCGCACTCGCGCTCATGCGCCGCCACATCCTCCGCCAGCCCGGCGACTGGACACCCCAGCTCGAGCTCGCCATCGACGACGCATGGAAGCGTCTCCTCAACGCGTCCATCCAGGGCGAAATCCGCCTCGAACTCAAGCGCCGCTCCGACACTGAGGCCATCCAGGTCTTCCGCGACAACCTCTACCACATACTCCTCGCACCACCCGCCGGCCCCATCTCCGTCCTCGGTATCGACCCCGGCCTTCGCACCGGCTGCAAGGTCGCCGTTGTCGACCAGACCGGCAAGCTCCTCGCGAACGACGTCCTCTACCTCCACACCTCCAAACACGGCACAGACGAAGCCTCTGCAAAACTCGAATCCCTGCTCAAAAAGCACACCGTCCGCGCCATCGCCATCGGCAACGGCACCGCCTCTCGCGAAACCGACGCTTTCGTCCGCAACTTCCTTCGTGACAAAGGCATCGCAGACATCTTCTCCGTCACCGTCAGCGAGGCTGGAGCCAGCGTCTACTCCGCATCTGAAGTCGCACGCCAGGAATTCCCCGACCTCGACCTCACCGTGCGCGGAGCCATCTCCATCGCCCGCCGCCTCCAGGACCCACTCTCTGAACTTGTCAAGGTCGATCCCAAATCCATCGGCGTCGGCCAATACCAGCACGACGTAGACCAGCGCCAGCTCGCCGAATCCCTCGAACAGGTCGTCGAAAGCTGCGTCAACCGCGTCGGCGTCGACCTCAACACCGCCTCCTGGACCCTCCTCCGCCACGTCGCCGGAATCTCTGAGCGCACCGCACTCAACATCGTCACCCACCGCAACCAGAACGGCAGCTTCCGCTCCCGCA
>JAJZJJ010000630.1 GCA_021810175.1 Acidobacteriota bacterium
AATCTTGCGCGAGAGATCGCCGCGCGCCACGGCGGTCGTCACTTCGGCGATGTTGCGCACCTGCGCCGTCAGGTTGCCGGCCATGGCATTCACTGAGTCGGTCAGGTCCTTCCAGGTCCCGGCCACGCCCGGAACCACGGCCTGCCCGCCCAGTTTGCCGTCGGTGCCCACTTCGCGCGCCACGCGCGTTACTTCGGAGGCGAAGGAGCGAAGCTGATCCACCATCGAATTGATGGCTTCCTTCAGCTGCAGAATCTCCCCTCGCACGTCCACGGTGATCTTGCGCGAGAGGTCGCCGCTGGCCACAGCCGTCGCCACTTCCGCTATATTTCTCACCTGGCCGGTAAGATTGCTGGCCATGGAGTTGACGGAATCCGTCAGGTCTTTCCAGGTGCCTGCCGCGCCGGGCACGCTGGCCTGGCCGCCCAGCTTGCCCTCGGTTCCCACCTCGCGGGCCACGCGTGTCACTTCTTCCGTGAATACCCCGAGCTGGTGAATCATCGCGTTCACCAGGTTCGCCGCACGCAGGAATTCGCCCTCCAGCGGTCGCCCGTCCACATCCAGCCGGACCGTCTGCGTCAGGTTGCCCTGAGCCACTTCCGCGATGACCCGCGTCACCTCGGTCGTCGGCCGCAGCAGATCCTCCACCAGCGTGTTGACGGAGACTTCCATCTCGCCCCACCGGCCGCGCCTCGTCAGCGTGCGCAGGCGCTCTCTCGACTTACCCTCCTTGCCGATGTCCTGGCCGATGCGCTTCAGTTCCGCCGCCATCTGTTCGTTGACTGAAACAATCTCGTTGAAGCTGTCGGCCACCCGCCCGGCTATTCCGGTCCATGCAACCGGCAGCCGCGCGCTGAAGTCGCCTTCCTTCACCCTGTGCAGCCCCTGGAGGATGGAGGCCAGGATTTCCGGAGTGGAATGCTCCTGGCTGTCGCGTGCTGCCTTCTTTCGTTCGCCAGCAGACGATTGCGCAACGGCTCCCATGCGTATGTGCTCCTGTAGTCGAGAGATCAGCGGTAAACCAAGGCCGGGCAGGAAACAATGATGTCGGCAATGACCGAAGGTGGGATGCCGCGGCAGCGGCTCGGGTTGCCCGGCGGGAGCGAGTTTTCTCCGGGCGCGCCGGCGAGCGGACGGCGGACCGTCCGGCAATTCCCCGAAAGACTCTCCCAAACTCGCCGCCACTTATCGGAGTCACTTCACTTATGTCCGCTTTTGACATTATCTTCTGCCTGACCAACCCGGCCAGGCAGCGAAGGTAAGATTACAGCCCGTCCGGCCGCGCGGATTGGCGCGAACGGCCCTCGGATCGGCGGCGCCACAACCCTTCCTCTCCTGCTACACTGGCATCGTTCAGTCCCCATCCAGTTACAAAAGGGCCCCCTGCTATGCAATTACTGATTGTTGAAGATCAGCCCAACGATCTTCGGATTGCCGTCAAAGTAGCGGAAGAATCCGGCTATTCCACCGTCGAGGGGGCCTCATCCTCCGCCATGGCAAGAAATCGCCTGGAAAAGGGGCTGGCAGGAGAACAGCCGCTGCCCGACGCCATCCTCCTCGATCTCGATCTGGGCTTCGAGAGCGGCTTTGAGGTCCTCCGCTACTGGCACAGCGAGCCACGCCTGTTTTCCATCCCGCTTGTGGTCTGGTCGATTCTCGGCGGTCAGTATCGGGAGATCTGCACGATGTTCAGGGTGCGCGCCTATGTGAACAAGGGTGAGGATATCTCCCTGCTGCGCAGCGTACTCAGCGGGCTTGCGCCCGGTCAGCCCGGTGACCCCTCAGTGCCGCAATCATAAAGTTTGGCCTTTTCCGCGGGTAGCTTCCACCTGAAGGCTTTGGTTTATGGTAAACAGAGTAACGTTACCTTAAGCGCGAGCGATTCCGTTTGAAAATCGCTCTGATGCTATTCCTGTCGAGGCACGCATGAGCGATTTAGCAGAGATTATCGTTCGGAACGAAGAACAGATCCGAGCCGACTGGATTCGGGATATGGGTCAAACGGTCCAGCGTTCGGACCTGATGAGCCGTACCGAACTCAATGAGCAGTGTGACACGCTGCTGAAGGGCGTTGTGGCGGGGGTGCGAAGCGGCAGCGCCGTGGATGTAACCGCCCCGGGGTGGGCCCAGACGCGCGAATTTCTGGAGAGCATTTCGGCGTCGCGTGCGCGCCAGGGATTCTCGCCAACGGAAGTAGCGACCTTCGTCCTTTCCCTCAAGCAGCCGCTCTTTTCGGCCATTCGCCGCGACATGGGCAAATCACCCGACAAGCTCTTTGACACCGTCTGGTTGGCCACCGAGCTGCTGGACCGCCTCGCCCTGCTCACCACCGAAGCCTTCATCGCCGCCCGCGAAGACCTCATCGTGCGCCAGCAGCAGGAGCTGCTGGAGCTGTCCACGCCGGTCGTGAAGCTCTGGGACGGCATCCTCGCCCTGCCCATCATCGGCACCCTCGACAGCGCCCGCACCCAGGTCGTCATGGAGAACCTGCTGCAGTCTGTCGTCAGCACCAACTCGAAATACGCCATCATCGACATCACCGGAGTTCCGACCGTCGACACCCTGGTGGCGCAGCACCTGCTCAAGACAATTACGGCGGCCCGTCTGATGGGGGCCGAATGCATCATCAGCGGAGTGCGTCCGCAGATCGCGCAGACCATCGTGCATCTGGGCATCAATCTCGAGGACGTGACCACCCGGGCCAAACTTTCCGACGCGCTTGCCCTGGCGCTGGCGATGAGCGGACGCAGCGTGGTGCGGACCTCCGCATCCGCCGGCGTCGCCAAGAATCTTCTGGCCGGCCCGTTGGCCAGGCGGGAGGACTGAGTGGACCGGATTCCTGTTTTGCGGATGGGCAGTCTGCTGCTGATCACCATCCAGGTGGACATGCACGACAAGCTCGCGCTCCAG
>JAJZJJ010000631.1 GCA_021810175.1 Acidobacteriota bacterium
TGAAGAACCTCCGTCGCCGACGCTTGAGGACGCTGCTGACGCTCTTCGGCATCGGCATGGCGGTGGGTGCGTTTGTCGGCCTGGTGGGCTTCTCAACCTCCTTCGAGCAGCAATGGATGCGCATCTCCTCCAGCACTGACACGGATTTCTCCGTCATTCAGGGCAGTTTTCTCAATACGACACTGGACGAGTCGGCAGCGGCGAAGATTCAGGCGCTACCCATGGTGGAGCAGGTTTCACCCACGATCTTCAATCTGATGGACGTGACGCCGGAGATCAATGCGCTGGTTTATGGCTGGCAGGTCAACGCCTTCGAGTTCAATTCCCTGAAGATTCTCGACGGAAAGCGAGTGAGCGACGGGCAGCCGGAGGTGATGCTCGGCGACCTGCTCGCGCAAGATCTGAAAAAGTCCCCGGGCGATAGCATCGAGCTGCAAGGCACGGAGTTTCGCGTGACCGCGATCTATCACGCCGCCTCAACGTTGGAAGCGGCTGCGATTGTGATGCCGCTTGACCAGTTGCAGCAGCTCAGCGGCATGGATGGGAAGGTTTCGACCATCGACGTACGTCTGCGCCCAGCCCCTGCGGGCGAAGAGGAGGATGCCTACATCCGGTCGGCGCAGGCCGCGATTCAGGCGGCGGTTCCGGGCGCCCGCGCCGTGCCTGCGGCCGAGCGGGCAAGAAGCAACCAATTTGTAGCGCTGGCGAAGACTTCGGCCTGGGGAACCTCGGCGCTGGCGCTGTTGATAGGCATTCTGGGCATCGCCAACACCATGGCCATGTCTGTCTTCGAGCGCACCCGCGAGATCGGTATTCTGCGCGCGCTCGGTTGGAAGCAATGGAAGGTGCTGGCGCACATCGAACTGGAGGCAGCGCTGCTGGGCCTGGGCGGAGGCGTGCTGGGCATCGGCCTCGGATGGTGCGCCCTGTGTGTGTTGGCGGTGCTGCCGCAGACGGCAAGTTTCTTTGTGGCGACCTTGCAGTGGCCTGTGCTGGTGAAGGCGCTGGCCATTGCCCTCCTGGCCGGGCTGACGGCGGGTCTGCTTCCGGCCTGGCGCGCCGGGAAGCTCTCGCCGGTGGATGCGCTGCGCTGCGATTGAGCGGCTTGGGAAACGGTATGAAGGCGACTTGGAAACGGTTTGGGAACGACCGAAGAAAGGCATGATGCGATTCGGAGCTTTTTGCTTTCCGGCCACTGGGCACATCAATCCGATGACTGCCCTGGCGCGCTCTCTGGAGCTGAGAGGCCACAAGGTGATTCTTTTCGGAATCGCCGACACCGAGGAGCGTGTGCGGGCCGCCGGCATCGAGTTTCATTGCATCGGCGCTGAAGAGTACCCGGCAGGTACGCTGGCCAGGCTGGATGAGCGTATGGCTGATCTCAAGGGCATCGCGACCCTGCGCTTTACCCTGGAGCGGGTGAGGAATACGGCGCGCATGGTTCTGCGCGACGGGCCGCGCGCGGTGCGCCAGGCCGGCGTGGAGGCGCTGCTGGTGGATGAGGCCGACTTTGCAGGAAATGTGGCCGACCATCTGGGGATGCCCTGGATCTCGATCGCTCTGCTGCCTCCGCTGCTGCACGACGACCGGTTTCCGCCCTTCTGGCTGGGCTGGGCAGCGCGGGAGGACTGGCTGGGCAGGCTGCGTAACCGGCTTGCCATCGAATTGCTGCTGCGGATCGGCGCTCCCATCTTTCGCGAGATCAGCGCGCAGCGCGTCGCCTGGGGATTGAAGCCCTACGAGCGCCCCGAGGATGGACTCTCAACCCTGGCGCAGATCACCCAGTTGCCCGAGGAGTTCGAGTTTCCGCTACGAGGTCCAAAGCCGCCGGGTCTTTATTACACGGGGCCGTTTGTGCATGCCCGGCAACGCCCAGCGGTGGAGTTTTGCTGGGAACGTCTCGATCGACGGCCGCTGATCTATGCGTCGCTGGGCACCTTTCAGAATGGCTCGGAGACGATCTTCCGGGTGATTGCCGAGGCCTGCGAGGGCCTGGATGCGCAACTGCTGATCTCGCTGGGCGGTGGTCTGGACCCCGCGCAACTGGGCCCGCTGGCGGGAGCGCCTTTGGTAGTGCGCTTTGCGCCGCAACTGGAGATCTTGAAGCTCGCTGCGCTGGTTATCACCCACGCCGGCATTAACACGGCTCTGGAGTCGCTTGCCGAGGGTGTTCCGATGGTCGCCGTGCCGCTGGGCAATGATCAGCCCGGGGTCGCGGCGCGTGTTGCGGCGCGCGGCGCAGGCGTGGTGGTTTCAAGGCATCGTCTCACCCCGCGGCGGCTTCGCAAGGCCATCCGGCTGGTGCTGGAGCATGGCTCCTACCGGGAAGCAGCGAGGAAGCTGCAGGAGGCCATCCAGCGGATAGATGGCCCTGGCCGGGCGGCCGAGCTGATCGAAGAGGTCGTCGAGCGTCAACGGGTAAGGGTATGAATCAGGGGCGGAGACTTTTCTGCTCTGGGAAGAGCCTGGAGGCACTCGTCTGTAAGTTCTGCAAAGGGTTGGAGCGCCGCGCGCTTTACGCCAGATGGCGGCTATCTGGCGCGGCCAGATTCGCGCTGCAGGCGAAGATTCAACGGATTTGCTCCGCGGAGGCTGAATGACCTGAAAGACCGGATCTTGTGCAAGCACGCTAGGGAGAAGCAGCTCAAGATTAACATTTGTTCATACGGCCAGTTTGGCCGATGAGGAGGTTGACCTTTGGCATCGGCGGTCGTCTTTGAGGTTGGGTGTGATCGTTTTTTGTTGTAAAAGATTATTTGCGTGCGGGACCATCTCGCGCGTTCCAGACGGAGGCTCCGCCGCATGAGCAGCCCCATTCTAGAAGTGCGCGAGCTGTACAAGAGCTACGAAGAGGGGCGCATCGAGGCCTTGCGGGGCGTCGATCTCTCGATTGAGGCTGGCGAGTTC
>JAJZJJ010000632.1 GCA_021810175.1 Acidobacteriota bacterium
AGGAGCCTGGATGGGCGGGCCGGGCTAGAGATCCTTCGCAGAGTCTCTACCTCCAAAACCGATGACGGTACGCTTTCGGAGCGGGGGTGAGCAGTGACGGCGATCACTTCGAGTGGAGGGCGGCCGGTGGCGGCGCGATTTTGGCCCTTCCCCGCCTCCCTGCGGGAGACGGGGCATCCAGATTCTGGGTGGTGCGGGCGAGGGTTAGATTTCCCAGCGGAGGAGGGCGGCGCCGACGGTGAATCCCGCGCCGACGCTGGCGATGACGAAGAGGTCGCCCTTTTTGAGCTTGCCTTCTTCGAGAGCCGTGTTGATGGCGAGGGGGATGGTGGCGGCGGTGGTATTGCCGAAGCGCTCGATGTTGACGATGACCTGATCCTCGCGGAGTCCGAGGCGTTCGGCGCTGGAGTCGATGATGCGCCGGTTGGCCTGGTGGGGGATGAAGCAGGCGAGGTCGGAGGCGGCGATGCCGGCGCGGGCGAGGACGGCCTCAGAGGCTTCGACCATTTTGCGGACGGCGAATTTATAGACGGCCTGGCCGTCCTGGTGGACGTAGTGCAGCTTTTCGTCGATGGTTTTGTGAGAGGAGGGATGCAGGCTGCCGCCGCCGGGCATGTAGAGAGAGCAGCCGCCGGAGCCGTCGACTTCATGATGGAAGTCGATCATGCCGAGTTCGCCCTCCTCGGCGGGCTCAATGAGGACCGCGCCGGCGCCATCGCCGAAGAGGACGCAGGTGGAGCGGTCGGTGTAATCGATGATGGAGGACATGGTGTCGGCACCGATGACGAGGACCTTTTTGTGCGCGCCGCTCTCGACGAGCTTGCAGCCGACCTGGAGGGAATAGACGAAGCCGGAGCAGGCGGCGGAGAGATCGAAGCCCCATGCGCCTTTGGCTCCGAGGCGATCCTGGACAAGGCAGGCGGTGGAGGGGAAAAACATGTCCGGGGTGACGGTGCCGACGATGATGGCCTCGATCTCGGAGGGATCGACGCTGCGTGCGGCGAGGCAGCGGCGGGCGGCTTCAACGGCCATGTGGCTGGTGGCCTGGCCGGGCTCTACGATGTGGCGCTCGCGGATGCCGACGCGGGTGGTGATCCACTCATCGGTGGTTTCGACCATTTTTTCAAGGTCGGCGTTGGTGAGGAGGCGCGGCGGAGTGTAGGTTCCGATGCTGGAGATTTTGGCGCGAACAGGCACACGAGGACGAGCGACGAGGGTCAATCCGATTCTCCTGGACAAAGCAATATTGTCGCAGAGAAGCGGGCGGGGGTGAAGCGGTTAGCGATGGAGCGGTTGGCGGCGAGGCGATTGGAGAGATACGGCGGGTGAACTCCTTACGGCGGGGTGGCTGGAAGACAGGGTGCTTCAGTCACCTCTCTGAATCCACAGGCTGCAGGGCCAGACGTTGGTGTTGTCGAGGGTGGGAGTGAAGACTCTGAGGGATTCAGGAATGCGGGTATAGCTGTTTTGCCAGGCGGGAAAGGCCTGGCGGAGGATCTCGGGATGGAACTGCTGCATGGCGCTGGAGGACCAGACGACTTGCCAGGAGGTGTTGAAGGAGAGGAAGGCTTCGATGAGGTATTGCTCGCCCCAGAAGCAGAAGTTGGTAATGACGAACTTCTCCGGGTAGTCCAGAGGAGTGAAGATGTCGTGGAAGTGGACGAGGACGCCGGGAGCGAGGAGAGGGATGATGCGGAGGCACTCCCAGAGGACGTCGCTGTCGATGGAGACGACATGACTGGAGTCGATGAAGAGGATGTCGCCGGGGCCGAGGGTGCGGAAGATGTCCAGCGGGACCTGCTGAACGGGGAGGCTGATCAACTGAGTGAGTCCGGGAAGGGCGGGAGTGAGGAAGGGAGCCGGATGGGGCTCGATGGAGGTGAGTTCGCCGGGGGCGCCATCTTCGGCATTTCTGCGGAGGGCCGCAGTGAGCAGGAGGGTGGTGTTGCCGCCTCCGATTTCGATGATGCGCTTTGGGCGGCGATGGCGCACGAGGGACCATGCAACTTCAGCGTCCACACGCTCGAAGAATCCATTGTTGAAGTGAAACTGGAAGGGATCGGCCGCTGCTTCGGGAAAGGTCCATTCGGCGGCGTAGGGCAGCATGTCGGTGTAGACGCGCTCCATTTGTTCGCGAAGGCGAAAGTCGAGGCCATCGCAGGGGCGGCAGGCTCGCCAGTTTTTGCCGCGGAAGGAACTGAGGGTGGGGATGGGGAAGTAGAAGTGGGACGGGGTAACGCTGACTCCGAGGCCATCCTGCAAAGCCTGAAAGATGGAAGAGAGAGTAACGCGGAGCCGGGCGCTTCGCGTGATGCCGTTCAAAGATACACCTCGAGTTGCTGAGATTTTCGTCCCGAGCAGGAGCCTATGAGCAATCGCAACTCTAAGGTGGTTAGAAGGAGGCCGGAAGGAATGGGCTGCCTATATGGGGCCGGGGGGAGGGTCATTTCCGGGTTCGGGGGAGGAAAGTTACCGGGCAGGAGCGTCAAACGACGCCATGAACAGGGGTGGTGTTCAAGTGCACCGGGTGACCTGCTGCGCACGCACTGGCCCGTTACCGTTGCTTCCTTCCGGACCTGGCGGGGTTGGCGGGATTGCGTCGCGCAGGACCCGGCACACTTGTGATGATAGCACTCGGTGAGGGTGCGCCGGAGGGCGGGGTTTGTGGATTGCGAAAGGCAGCCGATAGAGTGAGATTCATGCGGATGAAAAGGACGGCGAAGTGCAGCGCGGCAGGAGTTGCGGCGGTGCTGGTGGGCATTGCGATTCTGGCAGGGTTGACGGCGGGGCGGCGTTGCGAGGCGGAACAGACAGGCCGGCAGACCCAACATTCGGCGGCGGATTCGACGGTGCGGGCGCTGATGGTGAGCGATATTCACTTCGATCCGTTTAGATCGGAA
>JAJZJJ010000633.1 GCA_021810175.1 Acidobacteriota bacterium
GTAACCACGCCGGAGTCGCTGTACATTCTGCTGACGGCGGAAAAGAGCCGCGCGCACCTGCGCCGCGTGCATACGGTGATCGTGGACGAGATCCACGCGGTGGCCGACGACAAGCGAGGATCGCACTTGGCGCTGAGCCTGGAGCGGCTGGATGCGCTGGTGTCCGGCGAAAATGGGCTGGCCGCGGGTGCCTCCCTGCTGGTGCATCAAAAACCGCTGCGCATTGGGCTTTCCGCCACGCAGAATCCAATCGAACTGGTGGCACAGTTTCTGGGGGGCACTTCCGGCGAGCAGCCCGAGATTGTGCGCGCGGGCGAGGGCCGGCGGCTGGATCTGGCCATTGAGGTTCCCGGCGACGAGCTGGGTTCGGTGGCGACGATGTCCATCTGGGACGGGGTCTACGACCGGATCGCCGAGCTGGCGGGGGAGCACCGTTCGACTCTAGTCTTTGTGAATACCCGCCGCATGGCCGAACGCCTGGCCTTCCAGCTGGGCGAGCGCCTGGGCGTGGAGCAGGTCGCCTGCCACCATGGCAGCCTGTCGCGAAGGCTGCGCCTGGAGGCGGAGCGGCGGCTCAAGGCGGGCGAGGTTCGCGTGCTGGTCGCCACGGCTTCGCTCGAGCTGGGAATCGACATCGGCACCGTCGATCTCGTCTGCCAGGTGCAGTCCACGCGGGCGATAGCCGTTGCCATGCAGCGTGTGGGACGAGCCGGGCACTGGCGCGGAGCCACTCCAAAGGGCCGCTTCTTTGCCGTGACCCGCGACGACCTGGTGGAACAAGCGGCGCTGATCCGGGCGATGCGCTCCCGCGTGCTCGATCGGCTGGAGGTTCCGGAGAAACCCTTCGACGTGCTGATGCAGCAGATTGTGGCAGCCTGCGCGGCAGAACCATGGGACGAACGCGCGCTGTGGCAGGTTTTCCGGCGCGCTTATCCCTACAGAAACCTGGCCTGGGAAGAATTCGATCGCGCCCTCACCCTGCTCACGGACGGGATTGAGTCGAGCCGCGGGCGCTATGGGGCCTATCTGCTGCGCGACCAGGTTCAGGGACGCATCCAGGCGCGGCGCGGCGCGCGGACCACGGCGATTACGAATGGCGGTGCTATTCCGGACACGGCGCTCTTCCCGGTGATTTTGCAACCGGAAGGAGTACAGATTGCGACGCTCGATGAGCACTTTGCAGTGGATTCGTCGCCTGGCGATGTAGTGCAGCTGGGCAACGCCAGCTGGCGCATCCAGCGGATCGAATCTTCGGGGCAGGTGCTGGTGGAAGATGCTCACGGCGCTCCGCCCACGCTGCCCTTCTGGTTTGGCGAAGCTCCGCTGCGGACCCGGGAGCTCTCGGAATTTGTCTCGGAGCTGCGTGTGGAGATCGACAGCCGGACGCGCAACGTGCTGCCCGGCTACATCTCCCCAACCATTCCCGAGGTGGCCGAAACGGCGGAGTGGCTGAAGGGCGAGTGCCGCGTTTGCGATGCGGGAGCCGTGCAGCTCATCCGCTATGTGGCCGAGGGGCGCGCAGTCCTAGGTACCGTCCCTTCTGTAACGACGGTGGTTGCGGAACGCTTCTTCGACGAGGGCGGCGGGATGCAGCTGATTCTGCACGCGCCGTTCGGCGGCCGCATCAACAAGGCGTGGGGACTGGCGCTCCGGAAGCGCTTCTGCCGCGGCTTCAACTTCGAGCTGCAGGCCGCGGCCACGGATAACGGGCTGAACATCTGCCTGGCCGAGCAGCACAGTTTTCCCCTCAGCGATGTCTTCCACTTCCTCACGCCAGAGACAGCGGGCGAACTGCTGGAGCAGGCATCGCTGGCGGCTCCGGTCTTCAAGACGCGCTGGCGCTGGGATGCTTCTCGCAGTCTGCAACTGCTTCGGTTTCAGAAAGGTCGAAAGGTCGCGCCGCAGATCCAGCGGATTCGCAGCGACGATCTGCTGGCCAGCGTCTTTCCGCAGGCGGCCGCCTGCTTCGAGAACATCGAGGGCGATATTCAGATTCCCGATCATCCGCTGGTGCGGGAAGTAATGCGCGATGTGCTGCAGGAGGCGATGGACCTGGAGGGCCTGCAGGTGGTTCTGCGCGCGATGGAGGAGGGACGCATCCGCTGCGTAGCCGTGGATACGACCACGCCGTCGGCGTTTGCGCATGAGCTGATCAACGCCAATCCCTATGCCTTTCTCGACGATGCGGGGCTGGAGGAGCGGAGGACGCGTGCCGTCCAGATGCGCGGCGTGCTGCCGGATGCGGCACTGGGGGAGGCGGGCAGGCTTTCCCCCGAGGCCATCACCGAAGTGCGCGACGAGATATGGCCGGACATCCGGGACGAGCACGAGTTTCACGACCTGCTCTGCGGCCTGGTGCTGCTGCCCCTCGAAGTCCTGTTGGATGCGCGGGCGCGCGGGTGGGATGTCTTCGCCACTCGCCTGGAGAATACGGGACGCGCGACCATAGCCCACCTCAGTGCCGGTAATAGCACCCGCAGGTTCCAGGTGGCGACGGAACGTACCACCTGGGTGCCAGCTTTGTGGCCAGAGGCGCAACTTGGCGTCCATCCCATGAAAACGGCGGGTGAGATTCCCACCGCTGAGGAAATTCTGAGGAAAACAGTGCAGGGCTGGTTACAAATCACCGGACCTGCCACGGCGGCTGATCTCGCGGCGCGGCTGGAGCTGCACCCTGGCGCTGTTTGGCAGCAAATGCTGCATCTGGAAACAACCGGGACGGTGCTGCGCGGCGTCTTCGAGCGCGCGACCGCCGCGGCTGTGGCGGACGAAGATGTGGAGTGGTGCGAGCGCCGGATTCTCCAGAGAATCCATAAGCGGACCCTGAACGCCCTGCGGAAGCAGATCGAGCCAGTGAGTCCGGCGGCGTACCTGCGGTTCCTCATCGACTGGCAACAT
>JAJZJJ010000634.1 GCA_021810175.1 Acidobacteriota bacterium
GGACGGCTGCGGAACTGGTGGACTCCGGCGGATCACCAGCACTTCGAGCAGGAAGCGAAGGCCCTGGAGGAGCAGTACGACAGCTACGAGGCGCTGCCGGGACTGCACGTGAACGGACGGCAGACAATCGACGAGGACATTGCCGACCTGGGAGGCGAGCTGGCGGCTTACGAGGCGTATCACGACTCGCTGAACGGAAAGAAGGCGCCAGAGATCGACGGATTCACCGGGGATCAGCAGTTCTTCATCGCCTTTGGCCAGAACTGGGGATCGAAGGAACGAACGGCGGCATTGCGCGCTCAGGTGCTGTCCGATCCCCATGCTCCGGCGCAGTTCCGTGCCGACACCGTGCGGAATTCGGACGCGTGGTACAAGGCGTTCGACGTCAAGCCGGGACAGAAGCTGTACCTGCCGCCGGATAAGCGGGTGCGGATCTGGTAGCCGGCCCGGTAAGCTGAATACATGCCCCCGTGGACAACGCCCGCGGGGGCATTTTGCTTTGGTGTCGAGCCATATCAAAAAGACCAAATATTTTCGTTGCGCTCCGACTGTACTATGTGACATAGTACGCATGTGATTCCATTTCGTGTGACATTCCGCCCCGGGCTTTCGCTCTTCGAGCAGGTCGTTTATGCGACGAAGAAGGCGATGGTCAGCGGTCAGCTTCGTCCTGGGGAGGCGTTTCCGTCGGTGCGGACGCTGAGCCGGGAGCTCAAGATCAATCCCAACACAGCGCACAAGATTGTGGCTTACCTGGTGAACGAGGGCTTTCTGGAGACGCGGCCGGGGATTGGCACGGTGGTGGCGCGGCTGCCCGATTCGAGCGGGAAGGAACGGGCGGCGCTGCTGGGGCAGGAAATTGAACGGCTGGTGGTGGAGGCCAGGAGGCTGGGGATCGAGGAAGAGGAAGTGACAGAGGCGGTTCGGGGGCACTGGCAGCGGATGGATTCGGCAGGCGAGCACAACGGGCACAGAAACCGATCGGCAAACGAGGCTGAGGAAGGACGGAGACGACAATGAGCGCGGCGGTGAAGCTGGAGAGACTGAGCAAGCGCTTTGGGCGGACCGAAGCGCTGAAGGATGTAACGCTGGAGGTGCCGGAAGGCAGCATCTACGCGCTGGTGGGCGCCAATGGCGCGGGCAAAACAACGCTGATCAAGCTGCTGATGAACATTCTGCGGCCGTCGGAGGGCCAGGCCGAGGTGCTGGGGATGGCGTCAGAACAATTGGCGGGGCGGGCGCTGGACCGCATCGGGTATGTGAGCGAAAACCAGGAGCATCCGGAATGGATGACGGTGAGGCAGATGCTGGATTATCTGCGGCCGTTTTATCCAAAGTGGGACCGTGCGCTGGAGGCGTACCTGGTGGATCAGTTCGATCTGCCGCTGGACCGCAAGATCCGGCATCTCTCGCGCGGCATGCGAATGAAGGCCGCGATGGCGGGGGCGCTCGCGTTTCGGCCGCCGCTGCTGGTGCTGGACGAGCCGTTTTCGGGACTGGATCCGCTGGTGCGGGACGAGCTGATCGAAGGGCTGCTGGATCGCGCGCAGGAGACGACGATTCTGCTGTCGTCGCACGATCTGTCGGAGATTGAGAGCTTCTCGACGCATGTGGGCTTTCTGGAACAGGGACGGGTACTTTTTTCCGAAGAGCTGCCGGCGCTGGCGGAGCGATTCCGCGAGGTGACGGTGACGCTGATGGTGGCGACGGAGAACCGGGCTCCGCTGCCGGAATGGCTCCAGTACGAGCAGTCGGACGCGGTGGTGCGCTTTGTACACCGCGACTGGCGCGGGTCCCAGAGCGTGACGGGAGTGCAAACGGTGTTTCCCGGAGCACGCGATGTGACCGCGGAACCGATGACGCTGCGGTCGATCTTTCTGGCGATTGCGCGGGCCGAACGCAGCGAACGACCGGAACGGGGCGAAAGGCCGGCACGGCCGGCGTCGGAAGAGAGGAGCCGGGCATGAATCAGGTGGGGCATATCTTTACGAAGGACGTGCGGCGGCACTGGCCGGAGATTGCGGCGACGCTCGGACTGACGGGGCTGTTTGGCTGGACGATGTCGCACCAGACAGCAAGCTCTCTCAATGCAGGCGGACCCGAGTATCTGGGCGGCGTTCTGGCGCTGGCCATGCTGCTGGCGCTGCTGCTGCCGGTGAGCTGGTGGGTGACCATTACGCGCCTGGTGCAGGGCGAGAGCCTGGTGGGCGACACGCAGTGGTGGATCACGAAGCCGTACGAATGGGGACGGTTGCTGGCGGCGAAGATTCTCTTCCTGGCTACGTTTGTGCTCGCTCCTCTGTTCCTGGCGCAGCTGTGGCTGCTGTGGGCGGCGGGGTTCAATCCGCTGGGTCACTGGGGCGGGCTCACGCTGGATGTGGCGCTGACGGCAGCTGTCATTGTGGTTCCACTGATGGCGCTGTCGACGGTGACGAAGAGCCTGTCGCGGGTCACGGTGACGATTCTGGGTGTACTGCTGGCAATGATCGCCGGAGCGGCTCTAATTGGGTGGCTGCATATCGGCCGCATGACGACTTCGGCGGCGGACGAAGTGGTTTATCCGGCAATGCTGCTGCTGGCGCTGGCGGCGATTGTGCTGCAGTATGCGCGGCGGCAGGTGTGGGCATCGCGGGGAATGCTGGCGGCCGCCGTGGTGCTGATGGGGGTGGGAGCGGCGTGCAGCACCAATGCGGGGCTGATCGCGATGACGTATCCGCAGAATGGCGCAACGGCGGCGGCAGCGGTGGCGTATGACGCGCAGCTTCCGGCGTGGACGAATCCAACGGCAATGCATGAGGTGCGTCTGATGCTACCGCTGCATGCGGCGGGTCTGACGGCTGGCTCTGGAGTGATTCTGGATGGAGTGCGGGCGACGGTGACGACAGCGGATGGA
>JAJZJJ010000635.1 GCA_021810175.1 Acidobacteriota bacterium
CCATGGCGAAAGCCGCGACGGGTACGATGAAGGGGCTGTCGAATGTGGCGATGTAGAAGAGCATGGCGTCCTCCTTTTGAATTACGCGGGAGTTAGACCGGAGCGCGGCGAGAAAGTTTCAGTGGCCGAATTGAAACTTTGGGCGCAGACTGCAGTCAGATATCGATTGGCAGAGGAACTCCAGTTCGAAGAGGTGGTTCGCCGGCACCAGGAGTTTGTATTCCGGACGCTGATACGCCTGACGGGTTCGCGCGAACAGGTTGAGGATCTGGCGCAGGAGGTATTTTTACGGCTGTATCGGGGGCTGGAGGATTTCAGGGGCGAGGCGAAGCTGACGACTTATTTGTACCGAATTGTGTTGAACGTGGCGCAGGACGAGTGGAAGCGGCGGCGCAGGGAGCAGGGGAATACGTCGTTGAGCGATCCGGACCTGGGGTGGGAGAACAGGCTGGCGCATGCTGGCGCCAACGCCGAGCAGCGGCTGAGCCGGAAAGAGACGCTGCAGCAGGTGAACGATGCGCTGGCGGAGTTGAGCGAGGCCGAGCGCGGGGTGCTGGTGCTGTTCCACCAGGAGGAATGCACCTATGAACAGATTGCGCAGGTGATGCAGATGCCGGTGAATACGGTGCGGACGCACCTGCATCGCGGAAGGCAACGACTGAAGGCGTTGCTGACGGAGAGGAGGAGCGTATGCGGCCCTGTTTAGTGAAGACGACAGAGTGCGAAGCGGTGTGGCAGGCGCTGCGCGAGGGGCGCGGGCTGACGGCGGCTGAGGCGGCGCATGCGGAGAAGTGCACGGCGTGCGCGGATGCTGCGATGGAGAGGGATATCGAGGTTGCGCTGGAGGCGAGGCCGGAGGCGGCGGTTCCGGCGGATTTTGCGGCGCGGGTGGCGGTGCGGGCGCAGGATGAGAAGAGCGCGCGGCGCTGGGCACGGCAGAAGTTGGCCGGCGCAGGGTGGCTGGGACGGATGCTGGGAAGGCATCCGGGACGCAATGCCGCAGTAGGGTTGCTGCTGGCGATGATGGTGGTGGTGACGATGCGTGATCCGCAGTGGCTGACGGCTACGGGGACCGTGCGAATGACGCTGATGCTGGTACTGGCGGGCGAGATGGCGGGAATTGCGCTGTGGCTGGGGTTGCGGTCTGAGATGTGAGGAGAGGCGGCAACGCATGTGACTGCGGTCACCCTCGGAACAAGGGCTTGTGGATATGCTGTCAGCAAGTCGAGGAAGCGGCCTGCCGGCGGCCGGACGGGTAATGCCGCTGGACGGTGAAGGCCTTTCCCGGGAGCCTAAGCAGCTTTGCATGTTCGAACCATCTGCGAAGTCCTGAGCCTGTTGGCGCTGGCAAACGTAAGCCCGATTGCGGTAAAGAATCTGGCCGGCGCGAGATGGTCATGGCCGGTGGATGGCGGTTTGACTTTCTTTGATCATCGGCCGTTATTCGGGGCGTCAAAGACCGTGCGGGGTGTGGGATCTTCCGTCCTGATTACGTCTATCGGTGCGGTTGTGATGGGAATGGACTGGGATCTGGGCGCCAAGATTGCGGCCTGGTCGATGGGCGGCGACCTGTTTTCGAGCTTCTGCAAACGGCGTCTTGGACTGGCGGCGGGGAGCCGGGCGACGGGGCTGGATCAAATTCCTGAAGCGCTGTTTCCGGTGGTCGCGGTACATCACGCGCTTTCCTTGAGCGCGCTGGATGTAGCAACCATCGTGGTGATTTTCATGATCGGCGAGATGGGGCTGTCGGTTCTGTTTTTCAGATGGCATCTTCGCGAGCGGCCGTATTAAAGCATTTCCCCGTCTTACTGTAGACTCTCCGAATTCAATTCAGTGCAGCTTTGCCGGACGAAAAGGCTGCGTCGGTATTCGCTCCTCGGTCTATACCCATAGGGAAATGCTTTAAGAAAAGTGCGCGGGACCCTTGGATTTCGTGAGTCGATGGATGGTGATTTCAGGAAGGCAATTGAAACGCACTGGGGCAATAGAACAACCCGCGCCGACCGAGGTGTAGCCGGTTAGTGGACCGTAGGTCCAGGGGCCGGAGGCCATCGAGCGTGGGAGGGCTGCGTCGAGCAAGATGGGGATGGAGCCCGGCAGGCAAATCTGGCCGCCGTGCGTGTGGCCGCTCAACATGAGCGAGAAACCGGCGTGTGCCGCCTGCTTATAGATTTCCGGAGTGTGTGAGAGAAGAATGGAGAGCGCACCGGGTGGGATCGAGCCGGCCGCCTGCTGGATGTTATCGGCGCGATAGTAATGGGCGTCATCGACTCCGCTGAGAAAGATTTCCTGATGGTCGCGGGTGAGCGGCACGGATTCATTCATGAGCATGCGGATGCCCATCTCCTCGATGGCCGGGAGCATTCGGATGGAGTCGTGGTTGCCGAGCACCGCATAGACCGGTTCATGAAGGAGGGATCGCAGGTGACGGAGGATGTCGAGAGCTACGTCGAACGGGCCGAAGGTCTGGCCGCGGAAATCGCCGGTCAGGACACAGATGTCGTAGTGGAGGCCGGGGAGGATTCCGGCCAGGCGCTTCATCGGTTCCGGGTTGAGGTCGGCGTGCAGGTCGCTGATGTGTAGCACGGAGAAGCCTTCGAAAAGGGAAGGCAGACGATCGAGATGGACAGGGTTGGTGAGGATGCGGATGTTTTGCGCGTTCCTGTGCCCGAGCGCATAGAGCCCGGTCAGCTTGAGAGCCGCTTTGAAGAGAGAATGTGCCGAATACCAATTTTCGGGGTGGAAGAGGTTACGCCCGTGGCCGAAGACGGCCTCGTGGTCGTGCTCGATGCCGAGGCGCTGACGGGCGTGGACGCGACCGAGGCGCTGCTCGAGTTTCTTGATGATCTGGCCAGTTTCGGGAGACGATGCCCGGCGAGTTATGTGGG
>JAJZJJ010000636.1 GCA_021810175.1 Acidobacteriota bacterium
ACGGCCAGCCCGGCCACCTTCGAGAAGCTCGTCGTCTACTTCCTGCTCTTCCTGGTGATCGACTTCGTCACCTCGGTGCTCGCCTTCTCGCTCGAACCGCGCCACCCGGCCAACAAGGGCGACGGCTGGCTGCTCTTCCACATCTGGCTGCAGCGCTTCTGCTACCGCCAGCTCTTCTCCATCGTGCTCTTCCGCACCATCAAGCGCGCCATCGAGGGACGGCCGTTCAACTGGGAGAAGATCGAGCGAACAGCGAAGCTTTCGCGCCAGACCGAGAAGATCACAGCGGGCGAGTAACCCTCAGTCCAGCAGCTTTTCGACGCGCCTGGTCAGTCCGCGCGCGTCGAAGGGCGCACGCACCTTGGCATCGTTGTCGAAATAGACGTAAACGTCGCGAGTCCTGCGCCGGGGCGGTTTTGCTGTTGAAGCGTAGTTCCCTTCCCCCGGCTGTCCGCCCTTTGCCCAGGCGGCAATCCGCTGCGCCCAGGTGTCGAGCGCCGCGTCGCCGTAGCCGCTGGCGTAGAGCTGCTCCGATCCGTGCAGCCGCAGGTAGAGGAAATCCGAAGTCACATCCATCAGCAGCGGCCACTCCACCGCGTCGGCGCAGACCAGGGCGATCCGGTGCCGCCGCAGCAGCCGGATGAATTCCGGCACGACGAAGCTGGGGTGGCGGATCTCCATGGCGTGCCGAAGCCGCAGCTTCTTCGGCGGCGTGAGGAAGTCGCGGCCCTTCAGCCGCTCATCATGCCCTCGCGCCAGCTTTGCGGCCGCCTCGGTGTCGTGCGGCAGCAGCTCGAAAAACGGCTCCAGAAGCTCCGGCTTGAACTGAAAATTCGGCGGGAATTGCCACAGAAACGGACCCAGCCTGTGCCCCAGCGCCAGCACTCCGGAAGCAAAGAAGTTTGCCAGCGCCTGGCGCGGCTCGCGCAGCCGCAGCAGATGCGTGACAAACCGCGAGCCCTTCACCGAAAAGACAAAGTCCTCCGGGGTTGCGGCCGCCCAGCGCTGGTAGCTCGACGGCCGCTGCAGCGAGTAGAACGTGCCGTTGATCTCGATGGTGGGAAAACTCCGCGCCGCAAACTCCAGCTCGCGCCGGTGCGGCAGCTTTTTCGGATAGAAGACGCCCCGCCATCCAGGGTAGGTCCACCCGGAAATGCCGATGCGAACTGTGCCGTGTGCCCTCACATTCGGCATGGAGTCACCCAAACCACCCCGCGGTTGCATGGATTCCGGGCGGAGTGATGCGCTGAAGCGGCACTGCCGATAAAATCGATGCAGATAAGTGTTTGATTTTTCGTTTCGACAGGTGCCCACGTTGACTGCATCGACCGCGTCCGTCATGCCTTTTCAGGAATTGCTGCTGCGCCTCCAGACCTTTTGGGCGGAGCGTGGCTGCGTGCTGGCCCAGCCTTACGACGTGGAGGTGGGCGCCGGAACCATGTCTCCGGACACCTTCCTGCGCGTCCTCGGCCCCGATCCCGTCTCCATCGCCTATACCCAGCCTTCGCGGCGTCCCGCCGATGGCCGCTATGGCGAGAACCCCAACCGCCTGTACAAGCACACCCAGCTCCAGGTCATCCTCAAGCCGCCGCCGGACGACATCCAGCAGGTCTATCTCGAATCGCTGGAAGCCATCGGCATTCGTCTGCGCGAGCATGACATCAAGTTCGAGGAAGATAACTGGGAGTGGCCCGTGGGCGGCGCATGGGGCGTCGGCTGGCAGGTGATGCTGGACGGCCTGGAGATCACCCAGTTCACCTACTTCCAGCAGTGCGGCGGCATGGACCTGGACCCCATCGCCGGCGAAATCACCTACGGGCTGGAGCGCATCGCGGCCTTTCTGCAGGATGTCGATTCCATCTACGACATCGTCTGGACCCGCGATCCGAAGACCGGCAAGGCCGTTACCTACGGCGACATCCGCCTCCAGGAAGAGCTGCAGCTTTCGGTCTATAACTTCGAGGCCGCCGACATCACAAAGCTCTGGGAGCACCTTCGCCTCTACGAGTCCGAATGCCAGGGGCTGCTGGACCAGTTCCATGCGCAGTTCAGCCCAAAGGCGGAGAAAGCTGCCGAACGCCACGAAAAGATTCACGAGCGCCTGGTTCACGACGGCGCACTCGAACCAGCGGAAGACACGCGCACCGCGCTCAGGCGCTTCCCCGTGCTGGGCGCTTATGAGCTTTGCCTCAAATGCTCGCACCTCTTCAATCTGCTGGACGCGCGCGGCGCGATCTCCGTCACCGAGCGCGTGGCCGTCATGGCCCGCATTCGCAGCATGGTGGTGGGCGTGGCCAAAGCCTATGCGGCGCAAAAACTGGAAGCGGGGGCCTAAGCGGAATCGATATGCCGAATTTGCTACTGGAAGCAGGACTCGAAGAAGTTCCGGCGCGCATGATCGCCGCCGCTGAAGAAGAGCTGTCGCGCCGCGTGCTGGATATGCTGCGCCGCGAGCGGCTGCTGGCCGACAACCACGAATCGCACAGCTACTCCACGCCCCGCCGCCTGGCCGTTCAGGTCAATGGCGTGCTGCCGCGCCAGCCGGACACCACCGAGCAGATGACCGGCCCCTCGTGGGCCGTCGCCTTTAAGGACGGCAGCCCCACCTCCGCCGCTCAGGCCTTTGCCCGCAAGGCCGGCGTGGAAGTCTCGGCGCTCGAAAAGGTGCAGCTGCCGCGCGGCGAATACGTCTCCGCCACGGTTACCCATAGCGGACGCGACGCCGCCGGCGTCCTTGGCGACATGCTGGCCGCCGAACTCGCGGCCATCTACTGGCCCAAAAACATGCACTGGCGTCCGCTCAAGCCGGAGCGCTTTGTGCGCCCGGTCCGCTGGATCGTCGCACTGCTCGACCATGAAGTCCTCCCGGTGGAATTCGCCG
>JAJZJJ010000637.1 GCA_021810175.1 Acidobacteriota bacterium
CAATTGCTTGCCACAAATCTTCCACTGGAACCTCGTCAGAATGGACGCTGACGCCCATTGTCGTTTGGTGCCCATGATATCCTGCTGCCAACAACGCAGCCAGAGCCCATCCCCATGCCGACCACATCCTCGGCCTCGACGACCTCCGCCCCCTCAGCTTCCGGCACAAACCCGACTACCTGCCCCTCTATGCCGACGAGTCCACCGCGGCCATCCTCCGCCGTGTCTTCGATTACACCTTCTCCGCCACTTCCACCTATCCCACCCGCGCCCGCGTCCAGTTGCGTCCGCTTGAAGATACCCAGAGCGTAGAAATCGCCGGCGCCTGCTTCCAGCGCGTCCCCATTCAGCATGGCCAGCTTCAGGTTGCGGGCTTCCGTTTCGGAGCGGCCGCCTATCTCACCGATATGAGCAGCATTCCCGAATCGAGCCTGCCCCTGCTCCGCGATCTCGATGTCCTCATCCTCGACGCTCTCCGTCCCGAACCCCATC
Organism: Acidobacteriota bacterium; assembly: GCA_021810175.1. The sequence continues at coordinate 493 of JAJZJJ010000637.1, forward strand.
CCAGCCATGCCAATGTCGAATCCGCCCTCGGCTGGGTGGAACGCATCGCCCCGCGCCGCGCATTCTTTACGCACATGTCCCACGAAATCGACCACGCCATCGTCGAACAGGCTTTTCCCCCTCATGTCCGCCTCTCCTACGACGGCCTTCGCATCCCATTTGAGCTATAGGATTTGCCGATGAATCCCTTAACCCGTCCTTCAGCTATCCGTCCTTTAGCCATCTGCTACCTGCTGTCTGCCGCCTGCTGACTCATGCAAATCTACCGATCCCTCGCCGAACTCCCCACGCCGATGCCGCGCACCGTCGCCGCCATCGGCAACTTCGACGGCGTCCACCGCGGCCATCGGGAAGTCATCGCCCGCGTGCTCGACCGCGCCCGCGCCCTGCATTCCTCCACCGCACCGGTCCAGGCGATAGCTGTCACCTTCGATCCCCATCCCCTCGCCCTGCTTCATCCGGAACGCGCGCCCCAGCTCATCACGCCGCTGCCCCAGCGTTTGCGTCTACTTGCCCAGACCGGACTCGACGCCACCCTCGTCATTCCCTTCACCCTTGAATTCTCCCGCCTCTCAGCGCGCCAGTTCGCCCAGGACATCCTCTGCCAAACACTCCACGTTGCCGAAGTCCATGAAGGCGACACCTTCCGTTTTGGACACAATGCCGCCGCCGGCATCGAAGACCTCCGCGAGCTCGGCCGCGCCTGCTCCTTCGACGTCGTCTCCCACGGAGCCTTCCAGATCCGCGGCATCCCCATCTCCAGCAGCGAAGTCCGCCGCCGCATCTCCGCCGGCCAGCTCGGCATGGCCCGCGCCCTTCTCGGGCGATCCTTTTCCATCCTCTCCGCGCCCGTTCGCGATCGCGGCGTCGGAACAAAGCTGAACACCCCCACCATCAACTTCGCACCCTACGCGGAACTCCTGCCGCCCAACGGCGTTTATGTCACCCGCATCCGCCTCGGCGACGAGCCGGGTGCGCCCCTCTGCAATGCGGTGACCAACATAGGCGTCCGTCCCACCTTCGACGCCGGATTCGCCATTGAAACCCACCTCCTCGACGGCCCTCCGCCCATCGATCTCACCGAGTCCACGCCCCTCGAGCTCTCCTTCCTGCTGCGCCTCCGCGACGAACAGCGCTTCCCCAATCCTGACGCGCTGAAATCGCAAATCCTCAAAGACGTCGCCCACGCCCAAAAGTATTTCCGCCGCGCATCTGCAAATTGGCGCGAGCCTTCGCCGCCGGCCCCGTCGACCCTGGCTCCCCTGTAATCCCACCGGGAAGCATTCAGTCCGGGCATTCCGTCAGGGGTTCGAGCCTCCCGCCGTTCCCCAAAATACGTTGCCGCCAGTGCGCAGGTCGCGCCCCCAGCTCAGCACCACACTCGTTCCCAGCACACTCAGGCGCGCTTCGATTCCGGTATCGAACAGCCATTCCCGCGGAGCCAGCCCCACCGTGGGAGCCCAGGCTCGCCCAATATCCAGCAGCGGTCCCGCGTCGACGCCGATCAGCCCGTTGCTGTAAATCTTCCGATACAGGTCCGAATTCGCCAGCACATACCCGTTTCCTGTCGGACCGCTTCCCTTCTCTCCATCCTTCGTCGCCAAAATGCCGCGCATCCACAGATTCGTATCCCGCTCCAGCCCCAGCACAAAAAACCGGTCGAATGGCGCCGCCCCTTCAATCCGTCCCGCCCGGAATCTCTGCTGCAGTTCCCAGTTGTTCGAGGCCGCGCGCGGAAACCACCTCGCCGTAGCCGAGCCCTGCAACTTCTCAAACAAATGCGCCGGCGACGACCACACCCGCCCGGTTTCCGAACGCAGCCTGGTCCGGATTTCAAACCGCCGCTGCGGTACATCGACCGGTACGCCCTGCATTGAAGCCAGAAAATCCAGCCCATACCCCGGCGAAAGCAGCCCCGGCTGCAGCGCGGTTCCGTACACCACCCTGCGGTAGCTGCGGTGCGACACTTCGGTCCCCACTGTCCACTCCAAACGTCCGCTGTTCAACGAGCGAACCGAAGCTCCGGCAATTTGCCTTTCCAGATTCAGCGATCCCAGTGGCGCCAGCGAGCCGGACTCCGATCGCCGGATCAGCCAGTCCTCATTCCTCAGGTCCGTCCACATCGCCCAGCGGTGGCTGGGAAGATCGTGCAGCGGACCCGAAATTCGCGCCCATGCCCGTCGCTTCTGGTCGTCCCAGCGCAGCAGCGACTCAACATTGATCGCCGAGCGGCCAAGGTTGTAGTAGCTCGGATAAACCGTCTCGTAGGGCAGCCCGCTGAAAACCGAGATCAGTGGCTGCAGGATCCCGTGACCGAAGCCATCCAGTTCCGTGGCATGAAAATCGGCGTCGAAAGCTCCGTCCGGTCGCGCATTCAGCACAAT
>JAJZJJ010000638.1 GCA_021810175.1 Acidobacteriota bacterium
CCTTCAACACCAGCTCGCGTGGAGCATCGAAAACTCTGCTCACCACCATCCGCTCCGTCTCATTCGCCCGATTGCTCATCTCCGTCCTCCTCTTTCTTCATTTGCTGAACCACCGCATCCAGCTTGTCGAAACTCTCTTCCCAAAACTGCCGATAGCTGATCGCCCACTCGCTCACCGCCCGAATCGCCTCCGGCCGCAGCGTGCAAATGCTCTCACGTCCCCGCTTCCGCTTGCTCACAATCCGCGCCCGCACCAGGCACGCAATGTGCTTTGAAATCATCTGCTGCGAGAGCGCAAACGGCTCCGTCAACCCATGCACGGAAGCAGGCCCCCGGGACAGCCGCTCGACCATCGCCCGCCGCGTCGGATCGGATAATGCCGCAAAGGTTGTGCCCAGTGAATCCACAACCAAATAGTAGTGGATGCTCCGGAAATGTCAATCGCCATTTTCCCGAACCGCTTGGCGCGCCAGCCCCACGGGGTCCCCACCGCGCCGCAGCTACCCTGTAATTCGCCCGTGCGATCCCTGTTTCCCGGTAGAATCGCGTCTACCATGCGCAAGCTGCTTCTCCTGGTGCCTCTGTGCCTGAGTATGGCCGCTGGGGCGCAGACCCGCATCGACACCTTTCCGGCGGGAATTGTGCGCCTCACGCACGGCTGGCGTTACCACAAGGGCGACAATCCGGCCTGGGCCGATCCGCGCCTGGACGACAGTGGCTGGCGGAAGCTGGCTCCGCGCCGCAACGATGACTGCGCCCCTGCCTGCTGGTACCGGCTGCGTGTCGACCTGCCGCCGCACCATGGGCTGCTGGCCTTCTTCCTCGAGGCCTCCCAGGGAGTTGCCGAGGCCTACGTGGATGGCCAGCGCGCCGGCAATCTTCACTTCACGCCGTGGTGGCTGGAACGAGAGCCCTCCGAGCATGTGCTGCCCATTCCGGGAGACAACCCAACCGTGGTGCTGGCCATTCGCATCCACGTGCCGCGGGTCGCGGACGACCCGTATGAGGCCACCTGGCTGAGAGCTTCGATTGGTTCCCCGCAGGCGGCGCAGTGGGAATCGGGCCTGAATCAGGAGGACCGGCTGCTGGATTTTGTCCTCTCCGGCGCGGTGAATCTGGTGATCGTCATCGCCGGAGTCGGCGTTCTGCTGCTGTTCTTTGCCCACAGGGGCCAGCGGGAGTATCTGTGGCTGGGCTTGTATCTGGTTTTACTGGGCAGTTCCTTTCTCATGCTGTCCGGCTCCAATGACGCCATCGTGCCAGGGATTGCGAATGACCTGTTTGCCGATCCGGCGATCTACCTCTTCATCGTGGCCCAGGTGGAATTCACCTATGCCTTCATTCGCCGGCGTCCAGGCAGGATCTGGCGGGTTTATGAATGTCTCCTGCTGGCGGGGGTGGCCGGGGCAGCTCTCTGCGCCACCCACGTTCTGCCGACCGCCGTGTATTTCTTCTTTGAGTCCGCCGTCACGCTGCCGGCGGCGCTTGCTCTGCCGCTGCTGCTCCTCTACTGGAGCCGCAGGGGCAATCACGAGGCGCGCTGGCTCGTCGTGCCCAGCCTGTTTCCGGCTGCGGGTGTTACCATCACCAATCTTCCGCAATTTGCCGGCAGTTTCGGTTGGGATGTGAGCTGGCTCACGCGCCCGCTGTATCTGTGGGGCGACATTCGTCTTTTCCCGTACGACCTGGCGGATCTCATTTTCCTGCTGGCCATTGGCGTGGTCATGTTTTTCCGATTCAGCCGCCTCACCGGAGAACAGGCGCGTTCCGCCGCGGAAATGAGCGCGGCGCGCGAGATTCAGCGGCAACTGGTGCCGGCTTCTCTCCCATCCGTGCCGGGGTGCGAACTCGAGGCGGCCTATCTCCCCGCTGCCGAGGTGGGCGGCGACTTCTATCAGGTGCTCGGCCAGCCCGACGGCTCGAGACTGATCCTCATCGGAGATGTCAGCGGCAAGGGCCTCAAGGCCGCCATGACAGGCGCCCTGGCCATCGGCTCGCTGCGGGCTCTCGCCGCCGAGATGGTGTCGCCCGCGACCCTGCTGACGAGACTGAATCAGCAGATGGTAGCCGCGCAGCAGGGAGGGTTCATTACTTGCCTGTGCGCTTCGCTTGCTCCGGATGGCAGGATTGCGCTCGCGAACGCCGGGCATCTGCCGCCCTATCGCAACGGCGAGGAGGTGCAGATGGAGGGCAGTTTGCCCCTGGGTATCCACGGAGACGAAATCTACCAGCAGACCACGCTGGAGCTTCTTCCCGGGGATCGAATCACGCTGCTCACTGACGGGGTGGTCGAAGCGCAGTCGGCAGATGAGTTGTTTGGCTTTGAGCGTACCCGCGGCTTGAGCCGGGAATCCGCCGCCTCCATCGCCGCGGCGGCGCAGCTGTTTGGGCAGCAGGATGACATCACAGTGCTGACCCTCACCTTTGCGCCGGCGGCGGAATTACAGGTCTGAAGGACATCCGGGACTTTCCCCATGATGAAAGTGGTTTTATAACATCGAGTCGCCCAGCCCCTGGCGGTTCCGGCGACTCCAGCCCTTACCCCCACTTCCGCATCCTCGGCCCCATCGTCGGCCCTCCGGATCCTCACGGATCACCGCCTTGCGCGTTGCCGCAGGCCCCCGTGGTCCCGATCGCGCCTCAGCGAATGGTGCGGATCAGCGCAGCCGCAACGCCGCCGCGGCCTCCAACACCTGCCGCCAGCCCGGGACAGTCATTCTGAGCGAACGGGGCCCCGAACGTACCAGGACGGGGTCCCCAGAGAGCGCTTTTTGTGTTCAGTTTCACGACATACTTTACAGGTTGTTATCAGGACATCCTTTACACTTTCGCCCGAGCGTGAGCGAGGGCGAAGGCGAG
>JAJZJJ010000639.1 GCA_021810175.1 Acidobacteriota bacterium
TGCCCAGCGGCGCTTCAGCGCCTCGGAAATTCGCTTCCGCCCCTCCGGAGTAAGGTTTCGCTTGCGCGGCGTCTCCGAAGCAGTTGCCTTTCCGCGCCTGCCCGGCTTCGATGTCGCGCCCGCGAGTAACGCCCGCGCTTCTTTCAGCCGGGCTATATCCTTATCCAGTTCCGCGATAATCTGCTTAACTTCCACATATCCTCCGCATATTCCTGGATTGGAAAACCTCCCGCATCGCACCACGAACGGACGGCTTCCTTACGTCTCCTACGAGACTAATTGCTCAATTGCTAAGTTGACAAACTGAATCCAGGTTTTTTGCGGCTTTGTCTACTTCTGGTCATCATCCGATGAAGGCCGCGGCGCCGGCATCGACTGCTCGCCGTGCGGTAACGGACGATAAGTAATCCCCAGCCGGGCTTCCCGCCCCGTATCCTGCGTAAATCGCTTCAGATCTCTCAGCGTTTCCTGCTTCTCGCGCGCGTAATCCATCGCCAGCCGCGTCAGCGAATAAGTAACGATGTCGCTGTGATGCAGTCCCTGCATCTCCGGATCGCGCCGGAAATTCAGCCATAGCCGGTGTACCAGCTGCACATCCTCGGCCCGCAGCGCCGGCGCGTGCGGCCCAATATGGAACGCCTCCGACTCCCCACTGGGAGTCACTACATAGAAAGTGAACTGGCGCTTCGGCTCCGGCAGATTTTCCCAGGCCTGCCCCACGTGAAACGCCTGCTCCTGCGCCGACATCCTCGACGACAGTCCCGATACCAGCGCCGCCACTTCCAGCGAGTTAGCCGCCTGCACCAGCGCCGCAAATACGTCGCCCGCCGGCACCACCAGCAGCGAGATGTGTTTCCCAAAGCTCTCCGCAACGGATACTGCCTTGGTGAACAACATCTGCTCGTGTTCGCTGAAAATCTGCTCGTCCATGTATTCCGGACCGCCCGCGCCCATCAGCCGCGCCGTCAGCACCACAATATCCTGCTGTTCCGTGCTCGTGCGCGCCAGCGCCCATTTCAGCGCAAAGGGATTCGCCGCATCCCGCATCGTCACCAGCACGCTCCCGGGCCGCACCTGCAGAGTTTCCCGCCCGATCGTGTCCTGCTGCTCCAGCTGAAAGTGTTCCTTCATCTGCTGCTGAGCCAGCGCGTGCTTGTGTGCGTTCTTCTTCTCGGAAATGGCGAAAACCGTGAAGAACGCCGCCGTAAAGACCACACCGCTTTCCGTTGCCACACTCTTCGTTACCAGATTCACCGCGGCAATCGTGAACAGCGTCATGAACACCGCCAGCAATCCGATCGGCAACTCCACTTTGCCGATCCGAATGTTGATCGGCACCTTCTTTCCCCGCTCGGCCTTATATTTCCATCGCAGCACCAGCATCGCCAGCGCATTGAACGTGAAACTCCAGATCACGCCGAACGCATACGCCTCGCCCAGCATCATCACGTTCCCGCGGCTCACCAGAATCACCACCAGCTGCAGAATCGTGATCAGGTTCACGATCCGGTAGCTCGTCCCGAACCGGTGGTGAGGCTTCCGGAACCAGTCCGTCAGCACCCCGTCTTCGGCCAGCCGCATCATCACGCCCGTCGAACCGATAATCGACGTGTTCACCGCGCCCGACAAAATCAGGAACCCGACGATCACCACGAAGACCTGGAAGATCAGCCGCAGCATCAGCGGACCCACCATGTACATCGCCATCCCGGCAATCAGATTGTTGCTGTATACCTTCACCCGGACCGCGTCCGGAATGATCATCGACGCCAGCATCGTGCCCACGCCGGTGAACAGGAACGTGTAGACCGCGATCACAATCGCCGCGCGCCGCAGGTTCTTCAGCTTCGGGTGCTCGATCTCCCGGTTGACCTGCGCCAGCGTCTCCTCGCCCGACATCGCCAGCACCGAATGCCCAAAGGCCATCACGATGCCGAACACCCCCAGCATCGACGCCACCTTCGTGCCCTTCAGAAAGCCCAGCGCGTCCTGCGAGAATCGCAGGTTCGACGCGATCGGCAGCGGCGGCAGGCTCGCATGGCGCCGCAGCGCCGTAAATGCACCCCACCCCAGCAGAACCACCACCATCACCGTGGTAATCTGCATCACCCGCAGCGCCTTGTCCGTGGACTCTTCGATCCCCTTGGTGTTCTGCCACCAGTAGTAGACCGTCACCGCCAGCGCGAAGACCGCCGACGTCCCGTTCATCGGCAGATGCAGCGCCGTCCCGTGCCCTGCCATCAGCCACTGCGGCAGCCATCCGTGCGCCGCGCCCATGTCCAGAAACTGGTCGACCAGACCCGTGATGTACTGCCCCGCCGACACGCCCGAAATCGGCCCCGTCAGCACGTAATCGAACATCAGCGCCGACACGCTCAGCTTGGCGAAATTCCCGCCCAGCGCCTCCTTCACCACGCGATATACCCCGCCGCGCGTGAACATGGAACAACTCTCCATGTACACCGAGCGCACCGCGTAGGAGAACAGCATCACCCCCAGGATGAACCACGCTGCCGACTTCCCAATCGCCTGTTCCGCAATGCCGCCGGCGTAAAACGCCGACGACCCAAGGTCGTTCAGAACGACGGCTGCCGCCCGCCAGAACGAGATGAAGGTCAGCATGACCGACGAAGCAACAACCAGCTTCACGCGGTCAGGATTCGGGGCGTACCTGGTTGTTCCTGATGACATGTGGAATTTTCGAAAGGACTTGCGGACACACCGGTATTGCTTTTCCGGCGCGCCCAGCGCTGAGTTTATGTCCATTGCGGAGCACAGTCAATCAAAACCGTCCGACCCTCCCCGCGCGCCCCCACTTTTACCTCCTCCACCCCCCGCCAAACCCCTGCTGA
>JAJZJJ010000640.1 GCA_021810175.1 Acidobacteriota bacterium
CCTCCGCCGAGCCGGAGTGAAAAAAGTAGTGACAGCCGTATGCCTGATGTGTCATTCAGGAGTAGCTATTTACGGAGCGTAAGCAAGGTTGCGGAAGCCGATCCAGACGCTGCTGACCCTCGCCGGTCTGATGGCGGCCTCGCTTTATTCAGCGGGGGCCGCGGGCGCGGCGCTCCATGGGGCCCCCAATGGCGAAACCCTGACGACGGTTGCGCAGATCCGGGCCCTCTCGCCCGCGCAGGCGGCCCAGGGCATGCCCGTCGAACTGCATGCGGTCATTACCTACTACGACGCCACGGAAGGACAGGTCTTCGTCCAGGATTCCACGGGCGGCATTTTCGTCTTTATGCCCGCTCATCCTCCCCGGCTGCAGGCCGGGGACGCCGTTCTGCTGCGCGGTAAAACCACGCCCAGCTTTGACACCAATTTGCAGGTCAGCTCGGTCCGGCTCCAGGGAAAGGGTCAACTGCCGAAGCCCGTGGCCGCCACCTGGACGGATCTCATGCGGCGCGGCCTGGATTGCCGCTACGCGACCCTCACCGGCATCGTACGTTCGGCCACCCGGCAGTATGCGAACACCTCTGATGGAGGAGCCACCGGGACCGGCGAATACCTCATGCTGGACCTGCAGATGGAAGGCGGTCCGGTTCTCGTTCACATGGAAGGTGTAGCCGGAGTCAATCCGGAAGCGCTGCTGAACTCCAAAGTGCGCATGGAAGGAGTCGCCGGAGGAATCTTCGACGGCAAGTTCCAGCGGACGGGAGTGGAATTGTGGATGAGCTCGGCAAAGTACATGCAGGTGCTCAAACCCAGCCCGACCAGGGTAGCCGATCTGCCCCTGACCCCCATTTCCACCATCCTGTCGCATTCCTATGTCAAGGACGAAAGCCAGCAGGTGCGCGTGCGCGGCAGTGTCACCTTCTACCAGCCGGGCCTGCAAATGGTCGTCGAGACGCCCCGGCGGAGTTCCGTGCTCGTCAGGAGCTATTTCCAGTCGCCCCTCCGCATGGGCCAGATCGTGGACGTGGTCGGCTATCCGGACATGGGCCAGAATTCCGAGGCCATCACCGACGCGACCGTGCTCTCCGAATCGAAGATCGAGCCAATCAAACCGGTGGCCGTCGACTGGGACGCCGCCATGAAGGGCCAGAACCCCTACGATCTGGTCTCCATGGTCGGCGTTGTCGCCGCGCAAATCCATGAGGAGCACCAGGACACGCTGGTCATCCGCACCGGAACGCATGCCTTTTCGGCCGTCCTGCGCAGGACGGTGTGGAATCAAAATTTCGATCGTCTCACCCTGCCCCGCTATGCCGTCGGCAGCAGGGTCCGGGTCACCGGCGTCTGTTTTGTGCATTCCGGCGGACCATGGAACACCCCGCTGTGGTTTGAACTCGAAATGAACTCGCCGGGCGATGTCGTGGTGCTGGCGTCCGCGTCCTGGTGGAACGTGCAGCACCTGCTCTATGTGAGCGCCGCTCTGGTCCTTCTCATGCTGGGCGCCCTGCTGTGGGTTCTGCTGCTCAAGAGCAAGGTGCGGCGACAGGCCGAGCAGATTCGGCTGCGGATGGAAGATGAAGTGGCGCGCGACCGGCGTACCGCCATGCTCGAAAAAGAACGCGGCAAGGTCCTGGAAGCCATCAACGTCATGGACGACCTGGACGCCGTCCTGCGCATGATCCTGCATCTCATCGCTTCCCAGCTGGAAGGCCAGGCCTGCTGGTGCGAGTTGGCGGACGGTAAGCGGGTCGGAGTCGATGCGCCGAAAGAGGCATCCGCCGTGCAGGCTCGGCGCGACATTTTCAAAGGCAGCGGCGAACGCCTTGGCACCCTCGTGGTTGCCGGAGCCGATGCTTATCACAGCCATGCCGGTGAGGTGATGGAGATTGGCGCCAGCCTCATCGCCCTCGCGATTGACCGCCAGGGCATGTATGAGACCCTCGTGCATCGCTCCCAGTACGACCAGCTGACCAACGCGGCCAACCGCTTCCTGCTGGAGAGCCGCCTGGACGAAGCCTTGTCTCAGGCGGGCAGAAGCGGCGGCCGCTGCGGCCTGGTCTACATCGACCTCGACCATTTCAAGCAGATCAACGACGAGTACGGACACCGCGCCGGAGACCTGGTTTTGCAGCAGGTAACGCAGCGATTCTCTGACAGCCTGCGCGGCATGGACACCCTGGCGCGCGTCGGCGGCGACGAGTTCATCGCCCTCGTTCCCATGATCCGTAACCGGGCGGAAGTCGAAGAAATTGCCCAGCGGCTGATCCGGTGCTTCGACCGCCCGTTCGAGATCGACGGCCAGTCGATTGAGGGTTCCGCCAGCATCGGGATTTCCGTCTTCCCCGACGATGGCCTGACCAAGGACGAACTGAAGCGCGTCGCGGATACCGAAATGTACGTGCGCAAAGCCAGCGCCGCCGGGTGAGCCCGACCTGAGCCCGTCCTGAGCCCAACCAGAGTCCGGACCGGGGAAGGGAAGAGCACCTTCCGTCCCCTGGCTCCCACCGACGCGGCCCCGCCCGTTAGTACGGCGGAGCTCCTTTGCCTTCCAGTCCAGCCGTAATCATCGGCAGGCCGGTGGCCGGATAGTGGCTGACCTGCGCGTCCTCGTTCACCGCCAGCGCACATTTCCCGTTGTCCGTCGGCCTTACCTTCACGTTCCAGCCATCCACCACCACCAGCGGTTCATCGCCGTGGAGCGCGGCGGACGATGCGCTGATGGTGATGGTCCGGCTTTCTCCATGGGCGATCCAGATGTAGTTGTCGGAATAGAAGACCGGCAGAATGCGCTTGTTCGTGGCCTTGTCGCGCAGCTGAAGATGAACCATCAGAGCCATGCTCTTATCCGGA
>JAJZJJ010000641.1 GCA_021810175.1 Acidobacteriota bacterium
GACCCCAAAGGCCCCGTCGGCGGCAGCTACATCGCCTTCGCCCTGCCCTGAGACAGGCGATAGGCGGCCCGCCCCCTGTCCGTCAGCGGTACCCAGTCTCGCGCCGCCGCCGATTGCCCGCGTTTCGGAAGAACAGCAGAAACGGCAGACAGAATGCGCTCAGATATCCCAGCAGCCGGAAGTCTCCGATATACGACATCAGCATCGCCTGCCGCATCATCTGGCGATAAATCGTGCCCATCGCCGCTCGCAGCGCCATCGCCGGGCCGAACTGCACGCCCAGAAAATGCGTCAGCCGCGCCATCGTATCCGTATAGACCGGGCTGGCCGGGTTCAGGTTCGCCGCCAGCGTCGTCTGATGCGCCTGTTCCCCCCGCGTCAGCAGCGTCGTGACCATCGAGATCCCGAAGCTCGCCCCCATATTCCGCATCAGGTTGTAGAGCCCGGTGCCGGAGCCCATCATTTCCCGCGGCAGCGTCTTCATCGTGATCGTGGTCAGCGGCACGAACAGAAATCCGTTCGCAAAGCCGTTCACGATATTCGGCCACACCACGCTGCCCATGCTCATGCTCAGGTTCAGATCGCCCAGCATAAACAGCGACGCCGCCCGGATCACCACCCCAATCGCAATCAGCAGCCGCTCGTCCACCTTGTTGATCAGCCGCCCCGCCAGAAACATCGACGCAATTGCGCCAATCCCCCGCGGAGCCACCGCCAAGCCGCTGTTATACGCGTTGTAGCCGATCAGATCCTGCAGAAACAACGGCAGCAGCGTTGTCGTTCCATAAATGATGACGCCCAGCAGCCCGATCAGAAACGTCCCCGTCGCCAGGTTCCGGTTCTTCAGCACCCGCAGGTTCACAATCGGCTCATTCGTCGTCAGCTCCCGCACCAGGAAGGCCACCAGACCCACGACCGCAATGCCCACGAACCACCGCACCCACACCGCGCCGAACCAGTCCGCCTCCTGGCCCTTATCCAGCACAATCTGAAAACAGGTCAGCGTCAGCGCCAGGAATCCCAGCCCCATGTAGTCGATGGCCTTGCCCTTCAGCCTCCGCAGGTACGGCGGATCCTCCACAAACGTGTAGATCATGATCAGCGCCAGCGCCCCAATCGGCACGTTCACGTAGAAAATCCATCGCCACGAATAGTTGTCGGTAATCCACCCGCCCACCAGCGGACCCAGCAGCGGAGACACGATGATCCCCATGCCGTACACCGCCATCGCCTGCCCGCGCTTGTGTACCGGGAAGCTCTCCAGCAGCACTGCCTGCGATACCGGCTGCAGCCCGCCGCCCGCCGCGCCCTGCACCACCCTGGCCAGCACCAGCATCCCCAGGCTCGTCGCAGCGCCGCACCACATCGACGCCAGAGTGAACAGCGTCACGGAGATCAGCTGATACTTCTTTCGCCCCAGCCGCTGGCTCAGCCAGCCCGACGTCGGCAGCACAATCGCGTTCGAGATCAGATAGCTCGTCAGAACCCAGGTCGACTCGTCCGTCGTCGCCGAAAGGTTCCCCGCAATGTGCGGCAGAGACACCGTCGCCACAGAGGTGTCCAGCACCTCCATGAACGTCGCCAGCATCACCGAAACGGCGATCAGCCAGACATTGTGGCTCGGCTGCCAGTGGCTCTCGGAACTCGCGGATTGGGCCGTCTCAGGCGCTGCCAATTTGCTCCACGGATCACATACTTGCCCAGCGCGGATAAGACCGGAATTTGCAATCGCGAGGGATTGCGCGCCGCTCGGCTCCTTCCATTATCGGATGCCGGTATGCCTCCCGGCAAAGCACGCGGAATCCCCGGCGCACAGACGTAATCAGCTGCGCAAAGTCGCGCGGCCACGGGCCTGTGCGCTCCTGCGATCCCCGGCCCTAAGGCACCACCTGGATCTGAAACAGCTTCGGCCACAGCTTCCCGGTCACAAAAATCCGGTTATCGGCCTTGTCCCACGCAATCCCGTTCAGCACCGCGTTGCTGCTCCGCAGCTCCACGTCGGGAATGATCCCTTTCATGTTGATCCACGCGATCACGTGGCCGGTGACCGGCGAAATTCGCGCAATCCGGTTCGTCATCCAGATATTCGCCCAGATCTCGCCGCGAATGTACTCCAGCTCGTTGATCTCCCGCACCGGCTTGCCGTGGTACGTCACCGTCAGCCGCCGCACCACCTGGAAGGTCTTCGGATTCAGATAGCGCAGCGTCGGCGTTCCATCGCTCATGATCAGGTCGTGGCCGTCCTGCGTCAGCCCCCAGCCCTGGCCCGAAAAGTGAAACGTCCGAATCAGCTGGAACGTGCTCCGGTTCCACACGAACCCGGTATGCGCCATCCATGTCAGCTGCACCAGCGTATTGCCCCAGTTCGTCAGCCCCTCGCCAAAATAGCGCTGCGGCAGCATCTTCTCTTTGATCACCTTCCCCGTCCGCAGGTCCACCTCGCGCAGCGACGAGCGCCCGTTCAGCCCGGTGCTCTCGTAAAGGTGCCCATCCTCGTAAATCAGCCCCTGGGTGAAGGCCCGCGGATCGTGCGGATAGGTGTGAATCACGCGGTAGGTCTCCGCTCTGCAGAAAACCGCCGCAACAAAGCCGATCAGGGCCACGAAAAGGAGCGAACGAATGCGCTGCATGTCACATTTAGACTACCGTTTTCGCGGCCCAGGCCGCCGCCTTCCCGGCCCGGGTGAATGAATTCGCAAAAAAAGAAAGGCTCCGCCGCCATGGCGGAGCCTCGTCTCACGCGCTTCATCCCTTCGAGTACATCGACTGCACCACCTTCTCGAACGCCCGGCGGCTCGCCGCCCGCGTGTAGAACATGTGGCCGCCCGGAAATTCATGCACCGACACC
>JAJZJJ010000642.1:0-494 GCA_021810175.1 Acidobacteriota bacterium
CGGAGGCGGCCATGGCTGCCTGCAGGATGTTGTACTTGTCGCTGAGATCCTGAATGGGGCGGAAGAACCTCTGCCCGTACTGAATGAAGGCGATCAGGACGCCCAGGGTCACCAGAGGATGCAGAAATCCGGCGTGAGCGGCCAGGGCAGGTGTGCTCTTCAGCACATAGATCCCGCCGCGCCAGATGACCAGGGCGATGGCGATGGAACTCAGGAGCTCCACTACCGGGTAGTAGAGCGCATAGGCGAAGATGGCGTCCGTCCAGGCCTTCTTGTTTTCAAAGTTGACTGCGGAAAAGTCGTTGAACGCCCGCCGCTCGCGATTGAACAACTGCACCAGGCTCATGCCCGAGACGTATTCCTGGGTGAACGAATTGATCTTGGCTGTGGCTGCGCGCTGCCGGCGGTAGCTGTCCCGAACGTGGATGCGAAAGAGCCGCGTGGCGTAGAGGATCAGGGGAATTACGGAGAGCGCCAGAAGCGCCAGCAGCCAG
>JAJZJJ010000642.1:504-2848 GCA_021810175.1 Acidobacteriota bacterium
TCCTCCAAGATCGCCAGCACGCCGGAGGTGAACGTCTCATTCAGGGCGTCCACATCGGAGGTCAGGCGCGTGACCAGCCTTCCCACCGGGTTGCGGTCAAAGAACCCCACATGCATCTGCTGAATATGGCGAAAGATCTGGCTGCGCAGGTCAAACATGATCTTCTGCCCGGTCCATTGCATCAGATAGGTCTGCACGAACTCCAAAGCGAAGATCAGCCCCAGCGAGGCCAGGTAAAGCATCGCGATCTCGCTGACGCCGCGCACAGGGTCAAGGCTGAGCCGCGCCGCCAGCCAGGAGCGCCGCCGATGCAGCGGATCAAAGTAGGTGTCCACGGCGACTTTGACGAAGTATGGCCCCAGGACATCGCTGCCCGCTTTGAGCACAATCGCGGCCGCCGAAACGGCTACCTGCAACTTATAAGGCGCGAGATACCGCGCCAGCCTCCGCATCAGGCGGCCGTCGTAGGCCTTCCCCACAATATCGTCATCGGCGATCTGGCGAGAGCTTTCCGGTTTGACCGGTGGAGGCGTCGCTGAGGTCTTATTCTGGTCGTCGGCCATTCCGTTTATTTTAGAGCCTTTCCGGAGACCCCCGAAGTCGCGGGATGCCGCGGGACGCTGCCGGGGGCGCGTGAAAGAATGGGAGAGATGAGTGTAGGGGATCTCAGCCGGACGGTTGCGGAGACCGAGCAGGCAGCGACGCTGGGCGTGTACCTCTCCGTGCCGTTCTGCCGCTCCAAGTGCAGCTTCTGCAACTTTGCCTCCGGTGTTTCCTCCGCGGAGGCGATCGAGGCCTACGTTGCCCGGCTTTGCGAAGAGATTGCATGGGCGTCGCGCAGGGCAGAGGGTCTGCGGGTCCATCTTCCCCGCTCTGTGGATACGGTCTACCTCGGCGGAGGCACGCCCAGCCTGCTGACTCCCAGGCAGATCCGGCGCATCTTCCTTGCGCTTCGGGAGACGTTCCAGATTGCCGGACATGCGGAGATCACGCTGGAGGCGGCGCCGGGCCAGATTGACGATGCGCTGCTGAACGAAGCCATGAGCCAGGGGGTGAATCGCGTCAGCCTGGGTGTGCAGTCCTTTGTCGACCGTGAGAGCGCCGCAGTGGGACGCAGCCACACCGCGAGCGGCTGCATCGCAGAGATTCATCGTCTGCAAAGAGCCGGAATCAATGACCTTGGCGTTGATCTGATCGCCGGCTTGCCGCACCAGAAAGAGGCGAGTTGGCAGCACTCGTTGCAGGTTGCCACCGGCATGGGGTTGAAGCACGTGAGCGTCTACATGCTGGAGATCGATGATGACTCTCGCCTGGGCCGGGAGGTTCTGGCCGGTGGGCGGCGGCTCCATGCGGATGCACTTCCCAGCGACGAGGCTACGGCCGCGTTCTATGAGAGCGCGTGCGAGTGGCTCCCGGCGCAGGGGTTTGCCCAGTACGAGATCTCCAACTTTGCGCCTGCACAGCACCGTTCACGCCACAACTGCAAGTATTGGCAGCGTGCTCCCTACATGGGGTTTGGTCTAGACGCTCACTCCATGCTGCTGCGTGGCGAGAACGCCATGAGACAAGAAGGTGCTGCCCGCGAAGGCACAGGCAGAGCCGTACGCTTTGCCAATCCTGAGGATCTGGCGGGTTACTTGAAGGGAGAGCTTTCTCCGGTCTTCCCGATGCTGACCCGCAGCGCTGAAGGCATCGTGGAGATCGGGCGACCGGAGGCCTTTGAGGAGAGCATCTTTCTTGGCCTGCGCATGACGGAGGGCGTGAACCTCCGGCAACTTCGCCGGGATTTCCCCGTGGACATGGTTGCGCCTGCCGAAGGCGCCGCCGGCGAGCTGATTCAGGATGGCTTGATGCTGGAGGAGGATGGCCGCTGGCGGCTTACGCTCCGCGGCCGTCTGTTGTCCAATGAGGTATTCACACGGCTGCTGATGGGCGTAGCTGCCTGATGCAGCAAGCCGCCGAAGAGGCCAAGGAGGAATGGAGAGTTGCCAGCCGAGTGTATTGACCTGCGCAGTGACACTGTTACCCGTCCTACCGCTGCCATGCGGGCAGCCATGGCTGCGGCCGACGTAGGAGATGACGTCTACGGCGAAGATCCGACCGTGAATCGTCTGGAGGCGCGCGCGGCTGAGATCTTTGGCCGCGAAGCGGCTCTTTTTGTTCCCACGGGGACCATGGGCAACCAGATCGCGATCCGTCTGCACACGGAACATGGCCAGGAGGTGATCTGCGAGGCTCGTTCCCACGTGCTGGACTGGGAGATGGCCATGATGTCCGCCTTCTCCGGCTGCCTGCCGCGGGCGATCCACGGCGAGCATGGCATCCTCACCTGGGAGCAGATCAG
>JAJZJJ010000643.1 GCA_021810175.1 Acidobacteriota bacterium
CCATGCGTGGCGGAAGCGCTCGACGGACGACGTGGCCGCGGAGCTGAAGTGGGCGAAGGAAAATTTTCCGGAAGTGAAGGAGTTTTTCTTCGATGACGACACGTTTAACATTCAGAAGGCGCGCACGATCGAGCTGTGCGAGAAGCTGAAGCCGCTGAACCTGACGTGGAGCTGCACGTCGCGCGTGACGACGGATCGCGAGACGCTGAAGGCGATGAAGGATGCCGGCTGCCGCCTGCTGATCGTCGGTTTCGAGTCGGGTGATCCACAGATTCTGAAGAACATCAAGAAGGGCGCGACAGTGGAGCGCGCACGGGCCTTTGCCAAAGATTGTCACGACCTTGGACTGACCGTCCACGGCGACTTCATTCTTGGTCTGCCGGGCGAGACGAAGGAATCGATCCAGAACACAATCAAGTTTGCCAAGTCGCTGGATGTGGAGACGATTCAGGTCTCGATCGCACATGCGTATCCGGGAACGGAGTTCTTCGACTACGCGGAAAAGGGCGGTTTCATCACCAACGAGGATGCGATGAGCGACTCGGGCGGACACCAGATGGCTCACATCGAGTATCCGGGATTGCCGAAGGAGTACGTGCTGGAGATGGTGCATCGGTTCTACGATGCCTATTACTTCCGCCCGAAGGCGGCGTTCCGGGTGATCTGGAAGGCGGTTGTCAACCGGGATCTGCCGCGTCTGTATGTCGAGGCAAAGTCGTTCCTGAAGCTACGCGCCGAACGGAATCGCATGGTGAAGGAAGCCAAAAAACTGCACGGCAAGACACCGGATCCGGTGAGCGCGTAAACCGATCCAGAACCGGGCGGAATGCAGACGCACCGCCCGGCGCACAAGCACTCTTCGCACGAAAACTGCATTACCATTCATCGGCGGCCGCCGAAGAGAAAGCGACCGGAGAATGCCTCATCCGCGATTGAAGGCAAGCCAGTATCTGATTCTGCTGCTGGTGGCCTTGAGCGCTCCACTTGGAGACAGTTGCCTGTCGCGCGGGATGAGCGCGATGCCGACGATCTCCCCTGCGCATCCGATGGCGCTGCTGGCCGCGGTATTTACTCCCTGGATCGCGGGCGGTATCGGGCTGCTGATCCTGTTCTTCGCCTGTTATCTGACGGCGCTTTCCTGGGCAGACCTGACGTATGTGCTGCCGACCACTGCCTTTGGGTATGTACTGATTGCGCTGCTGGGGCGCTTTTGGCTGCAGGAGCATATCTCGGCGATGCGCTGGGCGGGAATTCTGCTCATAACTCTAGGTGTAGGTTTTGTGGCGAGGGGGCCTTCGCTGACGCAGAATCCCGGGGACTCCGGCGAGCTGGCGGGTGAGGAGCGAGCATGATCGCGTCGGTGCGTTTGCCGGTGGGAGTCGGCTTCTGGCCTGCTGCGGCGATGATCGTGAGCGTCTCAATCACGTCGACGATTGGCGAAGTGCTGACGGCTGCGGCGATGAAGTCGATTGGCGATCTGGATCTGATCCGCGCGCGCAGCGGAGTGCGTGGGGCGATTCGCGCCGTGCTGAGTTGCCCGCTGTTTTTTGCCGGGGTGAGCTTTCTGTCACTGGCATTTTTCGCTCTTCTGTTTGCGCTGAACCATCTGGACCTGAGTTTTGCGGCTCCCGCTTCCGCCTCGCTGACGCTGGTCACCAACGCCGTTGCAGCGAAGCTGTTTCTGCACGAAAATGTAGATCGAAGGCGCTGGTTGGCGGCGGCGTTGGTCTGCGTGGGCGTTTACCTGATCGCACACTAGTCAGAGTGTTTTCGCTCACACTGCTTCCAGTGAAGACGCGCGAACGTCTGTAGCTGCCAGTCCGGGCCGGGAAGCCCGTCGGGTACACTGCGAATATGCTGCAACTGCTGGTCGCATCCACCAATCCTGGCAAGCTGGAGGAGTTCCGTCTGGCTGCGGACGGGGTGGCTGTTCAGATCGATATTCTGCCAGCTTTGCGAACGATTCCGGCTCCGGCGGAGGATGGTGCGAACTTTCTGGAAAATGCGATCCTCAAGGCTGTCTACTATAGTCAGTTTGCGCCGGGACAAATTGTGATCGCCGACGATTCGGGGCTGGAAGTGGATGCTCTGGAGGGCGCACCGGGCATTCGTTCGGCACGTTTTGCGGCGGATTCCGGGCTGGTGGATTCTCCGGATGCGAACGACAATACAGATGTCTGGAATAATATCGTGCTGCTGCAAAGGCTGGAGGGCGTGCCGACAGAGAGCAGGAGTGCGCGGTATCAGTGCGTGGTGGCAGCGGCGCGTAGTGGCAAGGTGATCGCGACCGGCAGCGGCAGCGTGGAGGGCGTGATCCTGGAGGCTCCGCACGGAACCGGAGGCTTTGGCTATGATCCGCTCTTTTACCTGCCTGAGCTGGACCAGACGATGGCCGATCTGGACCCAACGGTGAAGCTGGCGATCAGCCATCGCGGGCGCGCTCTCGATGCGCTGCTGGCGAAACTGCTCGGATGACGGCTGCGGGGATGGTGACCTTCAGAACGGAGGGTTCGCCGGTCATGCGCTTCCAGCGGATCGGATGGCGTCGATTCCGGCCTCGTTTTCCGGAGACTCCGGATAGTCGATGATGAGCACCTTCGAACGGCCGCGATGCGGAGCCTTGTCCTGCGCGCCTTTCCAGGTTCGAAGTAGAATCGCGTATCGACCCAATGCCTGGCGTGGGCCGGGTGAACCGGATCGCCCGTCAGAGTAGGGGTCGGTTGTGCCGCAGAAACCCG
This sequence comes from Acidobacteriota bacterium, assembly GCA_021810175.1. The sequence continues at coordinate 2,739 of JAJZJJ010000643.1, forward strand.
CGCTCCCGGCCCGATGAGGAGCAGGAGCGCGGTGAACAAAAAATGCTGCGGCGAGTCACGATGGCTGCACCGAATTGCCCAGGCTCAATGGTTGAGCCGGAATTACGA
>JAJZJJ010000644.1 GCA_021810175.1 Acidobacteriota bacterium
TTCCGATCGCAGCACGCGAAACAGAATTGCGTACCCAATCAGCAGCAGCAGAGTCATCGTCAAATCCCGCTGCCCCATCTCGATAATCCCATCGCGAATATGGAGCAGCACGAAAAGCGCCCCGGCAATGAATCCCGCGAATCGGTCGTAGGGCCAGGCAATCGCCATCAGGGCCGCGATGCAGCCGGCGTCCACCAGCAGGTCGAAGACGCGCCAGCCCAGCGATCCTCCGCCAAGCACGTGCATCGCCGCCCACTCCACAAACCACGCGCCGGGCATGTTGATGTCCACCACGCCGCGGTATGGCGCCATCCCATGTTGCAGCAGGAAGACCACATAGTGCATCAGGGGAGCGTCGCCGACCAGCGGCCAGCGCCAGGTCCCCGCCACGGCCACGACGAGGCACGCAAGCAGAACACCGGCAAACGCCGCTTTCACAACGACACTCAGCGGTAGTCGCGACAGGGAGTCATCTCCGGGGAACCAGCTCTCGCCGGCTCACCCAGCAAGTTTCGATCAGTCTACCTGACACCCGGCGCACCGCAAAACATCTTGCATGAACGCCGCAGGATCGCTTCTCACACCGCGGAGGGAACCCTCGGCTGCACGGCGGCCGCTGCCCGATCCCCCAGAAATTTGCGCTTGATCCATCTCTGCGCCGGACGCTCCACGAATTTCATGGCCAGAATAGCCGCCGTCACCAGCAGCGCATAGCTCAGCCAGGGATCGAAACGCCGCAGTCCCAGGTCGCCAAAAATGTGCGACTCATGGATGAGGTTCCATAGATTAAAGTGCAGAATGTAAAGGCAATAGCTGGCGCTGCCGAGGGAAACAAACGGTGCGAAGCCAAAAACCCGGGCAATCGGATTCCGACCCGCCAGTCCCAGCACCGCCAGTCCGAACAGCGGCATCATCAGCCCGTCGTGCATCATCGGAAACGGCAGGGAGTCTCCGAAATACAGCATCGTGTAGATGCCGGAGATCCCGATCAGCCCCAGGACAAAGCGCCTCCGGGCCGCGCGCGGAATCATCGCATCCACATCCGCCAGCACAATCCCAAAGAGGAACGATGGAATGTGCGGCGGCGGCGTGAATTTCAGCGCCCGAATCCAGAAGCCATCCGTATAGCGATTGATGTGCGCCACGCCATCCGGATTGAAATACAGATACAGGCTGGGCAGCACCATCCCCAGACACCACAGCCCGAAGAGCAGCCCGATCAGCGCCCCCATCCGCTTTGGCCGTCGCCACAAAACCACGAACGGAAAAATCACATAGAAGAACGCTTCCGTGGACATCGTCCACGCGGGCGTGTTCCAGAAAGTCGACAGCGACGGACTCCAGCCCTGCAGCAGCAGCGGCGTCAGCACCACCCCCAGCGCAAACTGCCCATGCGACCTCGCCCGCCATTCCTCCATCAGCATTCCGGTCGATACCAGCAACGCCAGCAAATACACCGGGTACAGCCGCGAAATGCGCGCAATCCAGAACTTTTTTGCGTTCAGCTGCCCCCGCTGCGCCCGGTCGGAGTAGTTGTAGGCCAGCACGAATCCCGACAGCAGCAGGAAGAAGCTCACCGAGGTATAGCCGTTGTCCACGATCGGCGCGAACGGCCCAAACCACTTCGGGTTGGAAAAGTGAAAGAAGACAATATTCATCGCCGCAAAGGCGCGCAGACCGGTTACGGCCGGCAGATGCTCCTTTTTGGGCGCAGCCGTGGGTGTCCCCGGTGTTGCTTCGCGAGCCGCACCAGCGGCAGAGACTTCGTGGATCGCAGGAATTTCAGTGCTCAGGCGGTCACCAGTGAGCCGACTTTCTCCCCCGATATCACGCGGCGGATATTCCCCGGCTGGTTCATATTAAAGATGATCATGGGCAGATTATTGTCCTTGCACAGACTCACCGCTGTGGTATCCATCACCTTTAACCCCAGTCGAAGAATTTCCATGTACGTAATCTGCTCGAATTTGACGGCGTCCTTTTGGATGACCGGGTCGGCATCGTAGATGCCCTCCACCTTCGTCGCCTTCAGCAGCACGTCGGCTTTAATCTCCATCGCCCGCAGCGACGCAGCCGTATCCGTCGAAAAATACGGGTTTCCAGTGCCGGCGGCAAAAATCACCACCCGCCCCTTTTCCAGGTGCCGAATCGCCCGGCGGCGAATGTAGGGCTCGCACACCTCGTTCATTTCAATAGCCGACATCACCCGGCAGTGAACGTTGCATTTCTCCAGCGCGTCCTGAATGGCCAGAGCGTTGATCACCGTTCCCAGCATGCCCATGTTGTCCGCGGAAACCCGGTCCATTTTCCGCGCCTGCTCGGCCACGCCGCGGAAGAAGTTTCCCCCGCCCACCACCACAGCCATCTCCACGCCCAGTCCATGGACTTCGGCGACTTCGCCTGCAATCTCATGGATGCGGACCGGATCAACACCGAACCCCTGGCCGGCGGCCAGAGCTTCGCCTGAAAGCTTGAGAACGACGCGCTTGTACATGGTTAGCTGAAGTATCGCATGAGGAACCGTAACGGCGAAATCCTATTCCAGGCGGAAGCGGTACCGTTGTTTAATCCGGCGTGCCCCCTTGCCGGACGGCATCGTCGCCGCTCCGCGCGCTGCTTCGCGGATGCCGCACCCAGTGCGCCAGCCGCTTGCCGTTCACGTCCATGCGGACCAGGTCCAGCTCCCCATTGCTGTAGTCGGCGATCAGCATCCGCATCGAAGACCCATGCGGCTGCACATAGATCAGGTTCAGCTCCCCGCCGCTTGCATGGTCGGTCACAAACCTCTGCCAGCCATTCCCCAGAGTAGCGTGAACAAAGCTCTCCAGCTCGGCAGGGTCCGGATG
>JAJZJJ010000645.1 GCA_021810175.1 Acidobacteriota bacterium
CGGAGCGGGGCAGAGGCCTGGGCAGGCCGCAGAACGAGTAGGTGGTTGAGTTTGAAGGGCGTTTTCCGAGAGGGCCGGGGGCTCAGAGGGCCGGTGGGTCGTCGAGGTTGTCGAGGGCGGTGAGGGCTTCTTCGCTGGCGTTCCACTGGCGGAGGATTTTGTAAATGGTGGAGGTGGAGAAGCCGGCGCGGACGAGCATGCGCATGACGCGGGCGGATTCCTTGTCATTGGTGGGCTGGCGGACGCCTTTGCGCTCGAGGTGGCGGCGGGCGAGGGCTTCTTCGTCGACGTTTTCGTAGGCGGCGTCGAGGGTTTCGGAGATGAGTGCGGGGTTGACGCCCTTGACCTGGAGGTCCTGGCGGACGCGGCGCTTGCCGAAGCGGGAGTTTTCCTGGCGGAGGCGGGCGTAGTCGGCGGCGAAGGAGCGGTCGTCAAGATAGCGCTGGGACTGGAGGCGGGCGATGACGGCGGCGATTTTGGCTTCGCCGGGTTCGCCGGGTTCGACGCGGGTGCGCATGAGGCGGCGGAGCTCGGCGACGGTGCGCATGCGGCGGGCGAGAGCCTGGACGGCGTACTCGTAGAGGGCGTCTTCGGTGAGGGGTTCGCGGGGCTTTCGGGGTTTGCGGGGGAAGGGCATGGGGGACTCAGCTTAAGGGAAAGAGCAGAATCCAGCACGTTCCGAGGAGGCCTGCGAGCAGCATTCCGAAGATACCGGCTTTCAGGTAAGCGTGTTCGGGTTTCACGTTCGCCCGGGTGATGAACGTAAATCCGACTGCGAGAAATATGCAGTATGGAATGAGAAATACCGGATTATGCGCGAATCTCATTGATTGAATTTGGGCTTTTGGCAGCTGCCCTTTCTGGAAGAGGTAGTTATCGAAGGCAATGTTAATGGCAAATAGACAAAGCACCGCAATGGCGATATTTCGCATCGTAATGAAGCGCCTTGATGCAGAAGGGAAGCTGGATCCGACGAGACGATCCAACTTTGTCCAGAACCATTCAGTCGTCGGTGCTTTTTGATTGCCTATCCAAGGAGTCATTTTGTTTACCGCCTCATATCAGACCACACTAATAGGCTGGCTGGCGCGTCTATTCTGACAGCAGGGGTTGGGGTGATGGGTCGAGGGTGGCGAATGCGAGCGGGATGGGTGCTGGCGGGTGTGCTGGGTTTGGCGGCGGTGGCGGTGCCGTGTGCGCTGGGGCAGTCGTCGTCGCGGTTTATGCCGCTGGACTCGGGATTTGGGCCGCTGAATCCGGCTCCGCCGTCGGTTCCGGTAAAGCAGCTGATCCGGGAATTTGTGGCGAAAGAGACGCAGTTCTCAGAGGCGATGACAAATTACACCTGGGTCCGGACGGCGAAGGTGGAAGCGCTGAACAGCGATGACAAGCCGAAGGGCGAGTACTACGAGGTGGATGCGGTAGGGAAGGATTCGCATGGGAGGCGCGTGGAGCAGGTGTTGTTTGCTCCGCCGAGCACGCTGATGAACGCGAACGTGATGATGTCGGAGTCGGACTTTCAGGACATCGACCACCGCATGCCGTTCGTGCTGACGGCGCAGCAGATTGGCGAATACAACGTGACGTACGTAGGCCGGCAGAAGGTGGACCAGGTAGAGACGTACGTGTTTGACGTGGCGCCGAAGAGGATCGTGAAGGGCTACCGGTATTTTGACGGTCGGATCTGGGTGGACCAGCGGGACCACCAGATTGTGGTGACGGATGGCAAGAGCGTTCCGGATGACTTGAAGCGCGGGCAGGAGGATTTGTCGCTGCCGTTCATCACGTTTTACCAGCAGGTGGATGGGAAGTATTGGTTTCCGGCATGGACGCACGGCGCGGGGTGGCTGCATTTTGAGGGCGGGAGTGGCTACCTGAGCGAGAACGTGCACATGACCGAGACGATCACCTATACGAAATACAAGCGTTTTGGCTCCCGCGTGACGTTGATTTTCGACGGGAAGAAGCTGAAGAATCCGGGGAAGGCCGGGGCGAAGAGCGGGCAGCCGGGGCAAAGTTCGGGGCAGAGTTCGGGGGAGGGCCAGCCGCAGAATCCGAAACAGTAACAGTGAAAGAGCGCGGAATCCGGGGGATGGATCCGGGGCTGAGATCCGGACTTGAAAATCCGGGCTTGAAAATCCGGGCTTGAAAATCCGTTCAGGGGCCGGGATTGGCCGGTGGAGGGCCGGAGGAAGCCATTGAGCGCGGGCCGATTGCGGGGGCGGAAGCGGTCAGGTAGCATCAGAGATGGCCCATTTGGGGGCAGAAATGCCCTGAGCCGCGGGCCATGTGGTTATCCGCCTGCACCGGTAGAGTTTGCTGGGACGATCTGCTGACCGAAATGGAGTTCGGCGGGGATGCCGCCGATGCGGCAGGCGAGTTGAAGACGGAGGATGTTGTTTTGCCACAGGAGAGATTTCTTTTTACCTCGGAGTCGGTCACAGAAGGCCATCCGGACAAGATTGCCGATCAGATTTCGGATGCGATTCTGGACGCCTGCCTGGAGCAGGATCCTTACAGCCGGGTGGCGTGCGAGACGCTGACAGCCACCGGACTGGTGGTGATCGCAGGCGAGATCACGACGAAGGCGTATGTGGACTTCCAGGCACTGGTGCGCGGCGTGGTGGCGTCGATTGGCTATGACAACGCGCTGTACGGTTTTGACTCGAATACGTGCGCGGTGATTTCGACGATCAACAAGCAGTCCGGCGATATCGCGATGGGCGTGGACACGGGCGGCGCGGGCGACCAGGGCATGATGTTCGGCTACGCGACCAACGAGACGCCGGAGCTGATGCCGACGCCGATTTCACTGGCGCACAAGCTGACGCGGCGGCTGAC
>JAJZJJ010000646.1 GCA_021810175.1 Acidobacteriota bacterium
GGCGCGCCGCACGGGGATGCGCCTGAGCGTGCCCTGCGGAGATGCGCTGATTGGCCGGGTTGTAAGCCCGCTTGGCACGGCGCTCGATGGCGAGCCGGAACCGAGCTGCGAGGAGCGCCGCGATCTCGATATCGCTTCCCCGCCCATCGTCGAGCGCGATTTCGTGAGCCGGCCGCTGCTGACCGGGAACAAGATCATCGACACTCTGATCCCTGTGGGCAAAGGCCAGCGGCAGCTGCTGATTGGGGACAATGGACTCGGCAAAAGCTCGCTGGCCGTGGATGTTGTGGTGAACCAGCGCGCAACGGGAGTGTTGTGCGTTTATGTGCTGATCGGGCAAAAGCGGTCGAGCGTGCTGAACACAATGCAGATGCTGCGCGAGAGCCACGCGTTTGAACACACCGTGCTGGTGGTGGCGGAGGCGACCGCACTACCGGGTTTGCAGTATCTGGCGCCCTTTGCCGGATGCGCCATTGCCGAAGCGTGGATGCGCAGGGGACGGGATACGCTGGTGATCTACGACGACCTGACTGCGCATGCGCACAGTTATCGGGAGCTATCCCTGCTGCTGCGGAGGCCGCCTGGACGCGAGGCGTACCCGGCGGACATCTTCTATCTCCACTCACGGCTGCTGGAGAGATCGACGTGCCTGACTTCGGCGCTGGGCGGGGGAAGCATGACCGCGCTTCCGATCATCGAGACGAAAGAAGGCGAGATCGCCTCGTATATTCCGACGAATCTGATTTCCATCACCGACGGCCAGGTGTACTTCGATTCGCGCCTGTTTGCGTCCGGCTTTCTCCCGGCCATCGATGTTACCAGGTCCGTATCCCGGGTGGGCGGACGGGCGCAGCCGGCGGAGATCAGGAATGAGGCGGGGCGGATGAAGCTGGACTACCTGCAGTTTCTGGAGCTGGAAGTTTTCACTCGCTTTGGCGCCAAGCTGGAAGCTTCCATGCAAAAAAAGATCGATCGTGGACGCATTTTGCGGCAGATTCTGAAGCAGGATCGGCTATCGCCCGTGCCGATCGAGTGCCACCTTGCGTGGCTGATGGCTTTCAACGAGGGGCTGTTCGACGCCTTGCCGCAGGAGCAGGTTGGCGAGGCGCTGCATCGGCTCTTCGAATGGGTCGCGGCCTCGGCGCTGACGCTGGCGGACGCACGAGAAAAGTGGGCCGCCTCGCTGGCGGCGTGGAAGCAGCAGGGCGGTGCACAGTGAGTCAGCTGACCGCACTCCAGGCAAGGATGCACTCGCTGCGCGACATCGCCGACATTCTGGGTGCTATGAAGAACCTTGCCCAGGCGGAGATTGTGAAGCTGGCGCGGTTCTGCACCACGCAGCAGGATCTGTTCCGGACCGTGGAGGATGCGTTTCTCGACTTTCAGCAGTTCTATGGGGAACAGGCACCGGTCGAGGCTCCCGATAAAAGCTCGCTGCTGGTGCTGATGGGATCGGAGCGGGGATTTTGCGGCGGCTTCAATTACCTGATTCACGAGAGGCTAAAACAGGAAGCGGCGGACAAGGGTGTGCGGCTGATCGTGGTCGGACGCAGGCTGGCGCAGCGGTTTGCCGACGACCAGCGGGTGGTGTCCACGATCCGCGGCGCGAGCAACGCCGAGGAAGTTCCGCAGATCATTTCCCTGCTGGCGGAAGAACTGGCCCGCTATCCCGCTCCGGGCTGGAAGATCGTCCACAACAGTTACGGCACCGGGGGACTGTCGCCACAGGTCACTGCGTTTTCCGGAGCTGCGGCCGAGGATGATGCGAAGAGCGCACGGCGATTTGAATTTCCGCCGCTGCTGAATGTTCCGGCGGAGGAGGCCCGGCGGCAGATGGCCGAGCAATATCTGCTGGCGCTGTTTTACGGGGTGTTCTATCTCTCGCTGATGGCCGAAAACCAGGAGCGTCTGCGCCATATGGATGGAGCACTGAACCGGCTGGACGACGAACAGCAGCAGATGCGCAGCCGCTTCAACGCATTGCGCCAGGAAAGCATCACCGAGGAGCTGGAAGTGATCCAGCTCAATGCGAACGACGCCGCCGTCTCCGGCCCGGTTGCGCAGAGACGGCGTTGACTCAGGAGGCCTGGGCGAATCCTTCTGAGGCGACTGAGCCCGCCACTCCGAGATGCGTGAGGAACCACTCCGCGGCGTGCTGCCCCACCGGCGCCAGCGTGCCGAGATCCTCAAACGGATAGGTTGCTCCGGGAACCGTGATCAGCTTTTTGTCGGCACAGCCCAGTGTGGCAAGCGCCTGCTGGTTGCGCTCGATGATAGCGCCATCCGCATCGCCGACGACGAGGAGCGTCGGCGCCTGCACCTGACTGAGGGCGTCCCCGGCGAGATCGGGCCGTCCACCGTGCGAGACGATTGCCCGCACCTGCTCAGGACGGCGAGCAGCGGCCAGCAGTGCAGCGGCCGAGCCGGTTCCGGAGCCAAGGTAGCAAAGGGGAAGATGGCGGAAGCTGCTCTGGCTGGTGAGCCATTCCACCGCGTCGATTAGCCGCTGAGCCAGCAGCGGTATTTCGAGCCGGTAACCGGCCTTCCGCTGATCGGGCAAGTCCTCTTCGTCCGTCAGGAGATCGAAGAGCAGCGTCCCGAGCCGCTGCGACTGCAGAATCTTCGCCAGAGATCGGCTGCGCGGACTGTAGCGGCGGCTGCTGCTGCCGTGTACAAAGAGAACCAGCCCGACGGCACTGGCAGGCAGACTGAGTGCGCCTTCGAGCCGCGCCGTGGCGGTCTGAAGGACGACGCCGCCCTGGAAGCCATCGCCCTGCACGGCCGGGCGCGCCGCATAGTCGGCTCCCGGGGCTCCGGCATTCCGGTGAAGTTCCGCC
>JAJZJJ010000647.1 GCA_021810175.1 Acidobacteriota bacterium
CCCGCTCTGCAAGTGGGGATTGTGGCAGCAGGCGCACCCCGAGATGGCCTGCGGCCTCAAACGCGGTTTCACTTTCTACCATCACCGCCTCGACCGCCCCGCTGACCCCGACCCGGAGCGTCGCGATCAGCTCCTCGTCGCCGCCAGCCCCCACGACCGCATCGCGGACACCCACTGGTATCGCGCCGACTTCGACCAGTTCCTCGTCCAGGCCGCGCAGCGCGCCGATGTCGAATACTTCGACGAGGTCCGCCTGGAGCGCTTCACCGACCACGATTCTCACGTCGTGCTGGAAGGCACGCGCCAGGGGCAGCCGCTGACCATCCGCGCCCGCTTTGTGGTGGACGCCACCGGCCCGCGCGGCTTTCTGCATCGCGCGCTCAGCCTCGGCGAACTGCCGCTGCCCGGAATGCCCGCCACCCAGGCGCTCTACAGCCACTTCACCGGCGTCGGACGCCTGTCGGACGCGCAGCCCCCCGCCGATAACCCGCCCTATCCGCCGGATGACGCGGCCGTCCACCACATCTTTCCCGGCGGCTGGATCTGGGTGCTGCAGTTCAGCAACGGCATCACCAGCGCCGGAGTCGCTGCCACCGACGCGGTTGCCTCGCAGCTTGGCCTGGCCGAAGGCCGCCCCGCCTGGGATCGCCTGATTGACCGCATTCCCGCGCTACTCGAACAGTTCGCCGGCAGTCGTCCGAATCTCCCTTTCACGCACATCCCGCGCCTCGGCTTTCGCAGCGCCGTCATCGCCGGCCGCAATTGGGCTTTGCTGCCCTCCGCCGCCGGATTTGTCGATCCCCTGCTCTCCACAGGGTTCCCGCTGACGCTGCTCGGCGTCCAGCGGCTAGCCGCAATTCTCGAAGCCGACCCCGGCCCCGACGAACGAGCCTGGCGTCTGCGCGAATATGCCGCGCAAACCGACGCCGAACTGCTGGCCGTCAATGGCCTGGCCGCTGCGCTCTACGCCAGCATGGACAACTTCCCCGTCTTCACCGACATCACCATGCTGTACTTTGCCGCCGTCAGCTATGCGGAAACCGCTCACCGTCTGGGCCGTCCGCAGCTTGCGCCGTCGTTTCTCCTCCACGACCATCCAGCCCTCGGTCCGGACATGCAGCGGCTGATCGCCCGGTCGCATACCATCCGCACCGCCGAAGAGTCCGCTCAGTTTTCCCAGGATGTCCGGCGCGCCATTGAACCGATCAACGTCGCCGGGCTCTGCGATCCGCGCCGCCGCAACTGGTATCCCGTGGACGCACAGGACCTCTACGAGAACACGCACAAACTCGGCGCGACAGGAGAGGAAATAGAAGGCCTGCTCGAACGCTGCGGCTTCGCCCCTGAGCCAGATTTACAGTGAAAGGCGCGAAGCGCGCCCGCCTGGACGGCCAGTCCCTACCCGCCGATGTGCACCATGCTCCGCGAAGGCTTCAGGAAATCCGGCTCGCCGATGTGATGCCGCGCCTCCTTCTGATCCACCGTCCGCCGGATGAATGCCGCCATCGCCGCATCGTCGCCGCCGCGCCGCATCACGCCATACAGGTCGTGATCCGTCTGTGAAAAAAGGCAGGTCCGAATCTTCCCGTCCGACGTAAGCCGCACCCGGCTGCAGTGTCCGCAGAAGGCCTGGGTGACGGGCGCGATGATGCCCATCTCGCCCAGCCCGTCGTCGAAGGTGTAGCGGACTGCCGTCTCGCTGGCCGCATTCGGCGGCAGCCGCCGCACCGGGCGGAAGCTCCGCAGCGCGTCCTCAATTTCGCGAAGCCCGACGACGGACTCCGGCGTCCACACCCGATCCTCTTCCAGCGGCATGAATTCGATAAAGCGCACGATCACACCTTCGTCCCGCGAGAATCGCGCGAAGGGCACAATCTGATCCTCGTTGAAGCCGCGCAGCAGCACGCAGTTCACCTTCACCGGATCGAGGCCCGCCTGCCTGGCCGCGCGAACCCCCGCCACCACGCGCTCAAAGCTGCCCGGCACCCGCGTGATGCGCGCAAATTTCTCTGCATCCACAGCGTCCATGCTCACCGTGATGCGGTTCAGCCCCGCCGCCCGCAGCGGCCCGGCCATATCTTCCAGCAGATGTCCGTTCGTCGTCAGCGCCAGATCCAGCCGAGCGCCGCTCAGCGTCTCCAGCCCGCGCAGCTCGCGGATCAGCTCGGGCAGTTCCTTCCGCAGCAGCGGCTCGCCGCCCGTCAGACGGATCTTTTCGATCCCCAGAGCGACGAATACCCGGGCCATGCGCAGGTAGTCCTCCGTACGCAACTCGGCGTACATCGCCCCGTCGTTGCCCGTCCGGCAGTAGACACACTTATAGTTGCAGCGATCCGTAACGGAAATCCGCAGGTCGGTGATCGCCCGTCCGTGTTTGTCGGTCAGCCGCTCCACTCGTTTGACGGTGGATGGGGAATACGGCCTGGAGGCGGCGGAAGCCATAGCTTATTACTTTACTTCGATGCCTTCCGCGGAGACCAGCTTCACGCAGTTCTGGATTCCAGATCCGGCATCGCGTGGTGCTCCATATGCCTCCGGGAATAGAACCGCTTATAGCAAAGCAGACAACGATAGGCCCTCATCCCAACAAGTCGAAACGGGAGGTCCGTCCACTTCATGTGAGACCTGCGCAGCATATCCAGACACCCACAACTCGGACAAACTACCTTCTTAGCCATTGACGCGACCTTACCCCTTAGCTCTTTCCTGCTTGGATCTGGATTTTTCGTCAAAAGTTTGCCAGCTGTGAATTCCGCGACCGGAAAATCTTACTCGCGGTTTCGTCCTCGGCAGAAAAATCAGCCCGACTATGATTTTCTGGTTGTGGGTTGGACTA
>JAJZJJ010000648.1 GCA_021810175.1 Acidobacteriota bacterium
CTGGAAAAGGCCCTGGATACCCCGGCGCACATGTACTACAAGTATGAAGGCGTCGGCCCGGCCGGCTCGCATAAGTCGAACACCGCCGTCCCGCAGGCGTTCTACAACAAGCAGGAAGGTACAAAGCGGCTGACAACGGAAACCGGCGCGGGCCAGTGGGGCAGCGCGCTGGCCATGGCCAGCGCCTTCTTCGGCCTGGAATGCAAGGTTTACATGGTCCGCGTGAGCTACGATCAGAAACCCTACCGCCGCGCGCTCATGGAGGCCTTTGGGGCCTCGATCACCGCCAGCCCCAGTCGCGAGACCGAGACAGGCCGCGCCATTCTTGCCGAACATCCGCACTCGAACGGCTCCCTCGGCATCGCCATTTCAGAGGCCGTCGAGATGGCCGCAAAAGATCCCCACACCAAGTACGCGTTGGGCAGCGTGTTGAATCATGTCCTGCTGCACCAGACCGTGATTGGGTTGGAGGCGATGGAGCAGATGGCCATGGCGGGCGACGAACCCGACGTGGTCCTTGGCTGCACCGGCGGCGGCTCCAACTTTGCCGGCCTGGCCATGCCCTACGTGGGCCGCAAGATCAAGGGCCAGTGCCACGCCCGCGTGGTTGCCGTCGAACCCGCCGCTTGCCCCAGCCTCACCAAGGGCAGATTTACCTATGACTTTGGCGACACCGGACATCTCACGCCGCTGGTCAAGATGCACACCCTCGGCAGCACCTTCGTTCCTCCGGGAATTCATGCCGGTGGCCTACGCTATCACGGCATGGCGCCGCTGGTATCGCACGTCATGGATCTGGGACTGATGGAGGCCATTACCGTCCATCAGCTCGATGCCTTCGCCGCCGGCATCCAATTCGCCCGCAGTGAGGGAATCATCCCCGCGCCGGAGGCCAACCACGCCGTCGCTGGAGCTGTCCGCGAAGCCCTCCGCGCCAAGGAAGAAGGCAAGCCGCGCACGATTCTGTTCAGCCTCTCCGGGCACGGCCATTTCGACATGCAATCGTACATCGATTACCAGGCCGGAAAACTCGAGAACTACGAGTATCCCGCCGAAGAAATTGCTATGGCCCTGGCCGGTCTTCCCACCGTCAGCTAACGCCGTGTACCCAGGTCTCGTCTCTGAGACCTGGGACTGCGCCTCATCCCAGATTCACTTCGGTGCGGGCCAGCACTTTGATCTCCAGCCGGTTGTGCAGCGGATCGGCATCGAGAAGAACCTGATCGCCGTGCACCACCTCGCCATCCAGAATCTTGATGGCCAGCGGGTCCTGGATCAGCCGCTGAATCGCGCGCTTCAGCGGGCGGGCGCCATAGGCCCGGTCATAACCCGACAAGAATAACTGGCGCTTCGCCTGCTCCGTCATCTCCACCGTGATTCGACGATCCGCCAGCATACGATTCAGGTCCGCAATCCGCAGCGTCAGAATGTGTTCCAGCTGCTCCTCGCCCAGCGGACGGAAGATCACAATATCGTCGACGCGATTCAAAAACTCCGGCCGAAAACTTTGCCGCAGGATCTGCAACACCTGCTCCCGCGCCGCCTCGAACGACGATTCATTCTCAAGCGCTTCATTGTTCAAGAACTGCGCGCCCAGGTTGGAGGTCATGATCAGCACCGTGTTCTTGAAGTCCACAGTCCTGCCGCGTGAGTCCGTCAAACGCCCGTCATCCAGCACCTGCAGCAGCACATTGAACACATCCGGATGCGCCTTCTCGATCTCGTCAAACAGCACCACCGAGTACGGACGCCGCCGCACCGCCTCCGTCAACTGCCCACCCTCGTCGTAGCCGACGTAGCCGGGAGGCGCGCCAATCAAGCGTGAAACCGCGTGCTTCTCCATATACTCCGACATGTCGATGCGCATCATCGCCTGCTCATCGTCAAACAGAAATTCCGCCAGCGCGCGCGCCGTTTCCGTTTTTCCCACTCCCGTCGGTCCCAGAAAAATGAATGAGCCAATCGGCCGCTTGGGATCGCTCAATCCAGCACGCGACCGGCGAATCGCATTCGCCACCACGCGCAACGCTTCATCCTGGCCGACAACGCGCTCGCGCAAGCGGTCTTCCATCTGCACCAGCTTCTGTACTTCGCCTTCCAGCATTTTTGAAATCGGAATCCCGGTCCACTTGCTCACAATCCGCGCAATGTCTTCCTCATCCACTTCCTCTTTCAACATGCGCGGGCCGCCCGCAGCGCCCTCCTGCGCGGCGTTCAACCGCTTCAGTTCCGCTTCCAGCTTGGGCAACTCGCCATATTGGATCTGCGCCACCCGTTCGAAATTTCCCCGCCGCGTCTGCTCCTCCGCATCCTGGCGCAACGCCTCTACCTGCTTCTTCAGTTCCGCCAGCCGCGCAATGTCCGCCCGCTCTTTTTGCCAGTGCGCGCGCAACACCGCAATCTCTTCATGCAGCGTAGCCAACTCCTTCGTCACTTCTTTCAGCCGCTCTTTGGAGTTTTCATCCTTCTCCCGCTTCAGCGCCGTCCGCTCAATTTCAAGCGAAGTCGCCCGTCGTTCCATCTGATCGATCTCCGTCGGCACCGAGCCGATCTGAATCGCCAGCGAAGCCGCCGCCTCATCCACCAGATCGATTGCCTTGTCCGGCAGAAAGCGGTCCGAAATATACCGGTGCGACAGCGTCGCCGCCGCCACAATCGCCGAGTCCTTGATGCGCACATTATGGTGCGCCTCGTAGCGGTCCTTCAGCCCGCGCAGAATCGCAATCGTGTCCTCGACACTTGGCTCGCCCACATAGACAATCTGGAAGCGTCGCTCCAGCGCCGCATCCTTCTCAATGTATTTGCGATATTCGTTCAGCGTGGTCGCGCCAATC
>JAJZJJ010000649.1 GCA_021810175.1 Acidobacteriota bacterium
CGTCGCGGATCATCGAATCCACCACCACGCCATTGCCCATCCTGAACCCCGTGCGTGCCTGGGGCAGCAGATAGGGCGCGTTGGTCATCGACTCCATTCCGCCGGCCACCACGATCTCCGCATCGCCGGTCCGAATCGACTGCGCTGCCAGCGACACCGCCCGCAACCCCGAGCCGCACACCATGTTCACCGTAAACGCGCTCACCTCCGGCGGCAGCCCTCCAAACAGCGCCGCCTGCCGGGCTGGATTCTGTCCCAGCCCCGCCTGCACCACGTTGCCCATAATGCATTCGTCGATCTGTTCGGGCTTCAGCTGCGCGCGCCGAACCGCCTCGCGCACCACCACCGCTCCCAGCTGCGTGGCCGTCACCTCAGAGAGCGATCCCAGGAATTTTCCCACCGGCGTGCGCACGCCGGAAACAATCACAACGTCTCTCATACAGCACCTTTTTTCATTCGATGCGGAACTGATCCGTACAATCCAGGTGAAGATACCAGACCACGAGGTCCTCATGCACGACGAACCCATGCCGCAGCCGCTCCAGGGCCCGGCTTCTTCCACCGGCCGGGTTGCGCCGTGGTGGCACACGGCTCTGTTCATCCTGCTGCTTGTCGGCGGATCAGTTGTGAACGCCCGCCAGGCGCACCGAATAGGACTCGGCTCCCATCACCTGGAACGCTACGCGCTCGGCATCGCCGGCGAGGCCGTTATCTTTCTTCTTACATGGTGGGGACTGCGCCTCAAACGCGTGCCCCTCGCCGAACTGCTCGGCTTTCGCCGCGGCCTGCGCGCGCTCGGCGAGGACTTCGGCATCGCCATGGTTTTCTGGGTCATGGCTCTGGCCGTGCTGGCCGTCGTCGGGCTCACGCTTCACCTGGTGCATTTCGCCGGTCCGCAGAAAGCCGTCGCCGCCCTTGCGCCGCGCACCGGCCCGCAATTGCTTCTCTGGATCCTGCTCAGCTGCTGCGCCGGATTCTGCGAGGAGCTGGCCTTCCGCGGCTATTTCTTCCGCCAGTTCTCGTCGCCCATCCATCGTTTCTGGCTTGGCGTGATCGGATCTTCGCTCATCTTCGGACTCAGTCATGGATATGAAGGCGCTGCCGGCATGATCGCCATCACCGTCTACGGCGCGCTCTTCTGCGCGGTCGCCATCGTTCGTAACAGCCTTCGTCCGGGCATGATCGCGCATGCTTCGCAGGACATCTTCTCCGGCATTGCCCTCGCTCTCGCGCAACATTTCCACCTTCTCCACTGAACTTCGAGCGCAATCATCACGAGCACGATTCGAAAGTTCGCACTCTATTACGAAAAATGCAATTTTTCTCTTGACACCGTTTCTGAGGAACTCTATACATTCGTTAACTGCAACATTTATGTTGCAGACTTCGATGTTCACATCGAAAAGGGAGAATAGAAACTATGGCAACGAAAAAGGCAGCAAAGAAACCAGCGAAGAAGGCAGCAAAGAAGGCCGCGAAGAAGAAGTAAACTGGTTCAGGCAACGAACCGAGGGGACGCGAAAGCGTCCCCTCATTACTTTTGCCCCATCCCCACATTGCATTTCCCCCAGTGTTGACGCACCTTTGGTGCTCCTCGCGTTTTCCCGCCAGCGACCGGCGCCTGCCTGCCGCACTTGCCTTTCATCCCGCCGCCGGTTCCCTCCGCAAGCCCTGTACCCTGCCCGCAGCACCCTGTACCCTGTCTTCATGACACGCCGCCGCTGGATCGCCGACAACTGGGATGAAGCCACCGCCTCGATCGCCGGAACGCAGGCCGCGCACCTCATTCGCGTTTTGCGCGCGCAGCCAGGGATGGAGTTCGACATCGTCGCCGGCGGTCATGTCTTTCGTGGTGTCGTCGCCGCCATCTCCGCCGATGAGGTTCGCTTCAATCTCGTCGCCGAAGTTCAGGCCGATCCCGCGCTCCCCGTCACCCTGCTGCTTTCTGTCTTCAAATTCGACCGCATGGAGTGGGCCATCGAGAAGGCCACCGAACTGGGAGCCGCCTCCATCGTTCCCATGATCGCCCGCCGCACGGAGAAGCATCTGGCCCAGGCCGCCGCCGCTCGCGTCGAGCGCTGGCGGCGCGTCGCGCTCGAAGCTTCAAAACAGGCGCGCCGCTCCGACGTCCTTCAGATCGCCGATCCTCTCCCGCTCAAATCCGCGGTTGTGACCCAGGGCGAAGCCATCCGCCTCGTCCTTGCCGAACAGGAGCGTTCCACCACTCTCCACCACGCGCTCAGCCAGGCGCTCGCCGCCAGCGGCGACGAGATCCCCGAAATTCGCATGGCCATTGGTCCGGAGGGCGGATGGACCGCCGAAGAAGAAGCCATCTTCGACGCCGAAAACTGGAAGGCCGTCAGTCTTGGCCCGCGCATCCTCCGTGCCGAAACCGCCGCAACCGCCGCCATGGCCATCGCCGCCGCTCTGCTGGAGTAGCCCCTTTCCTGTCGCTGCAAAACAAAAAGGCTGTTCGCCGGCTCCTTCGCCGCGAACAGCCTTTTCTAATGACTTCTCACCGGAGGCTGACCGCTTTACCTTCCGGCCGCCTTAATTTTGGCCACTGGCCGCATTGCCGCTCAGGAGAACATCTCCTTCACCTTATCGAAGAGCCCGCGCGACGTCGGCGTGTTCTCCACCGTCATCATCTCGCCCAGCTCGCGCAGCTTCTCCTTTTGCACCTTCGTGAGCTTGGTCGGAGTCTTCACCACCACCTGCGCCACCAGATCGCCCCGTCCGTACTCGTTCAGGTACGGCACGCCCTTGCCGCGCAGCTTGATCTCCTGCCCGCTCTGTGTGCCCTCCGGAATCTTCAGCCGCGCCTCGCCATCCAG
>JAJZJJ010000650.1 GCA_021810175.1 Acidobacteriota bacterium
TCCGATCTGGTACTGGAGGAGGGTGCGCTCAAGGTAGTGCCTGGTGGCGGGGTCGAGATTGTCGAGAGGGATGGCAGCGAGGGCGTCGTAGACGTCGCGGTTGAGGGCGAGCTGGACAGCGACCTGGGAGATTTTCTGGGCGAGTTCCTGGGCCTTGTCGCGGATGGATTTGTCAGGGTAGACGCTGTCGAGGAGTCCGACCTGGGAGCCGGCGGAGGCGAGCTCGGCGATGGCTTGGTCGTAGGGCTGGAGGGAGTTTTCAGGGGTGCGCGGGCCAGTGACGGCGAGAAGGCGGTCCAGGGCGGCCTGATGGGCGGCGATGCGCTGGTCGACCCAGGCGGCGAAGGCTTCGGGGGTGAGCGGGGCGCCGGCGGCGGCATTCCAGGGGTGGATGGCCGGGGAAGAGGCGGGCGAAGGGTTTTGGTCCGGCAAGTGAGGTTCCTCCAAAGTATCGATGCTACATGGCGGCGCAGCGCGGTGCACGATGCGCGGGAAATGGGGCGGTTTTGGGTTCCGAGGGCAGCCGATGGAAGCCGGTCTGGCACCTGCGGGGCGTTGCCGGATGCGGTACATCGTCCAGCTTCTCTAACTTCCGGCAAACAAAGAAACGAAAACCGCACTATATTGTTAGGGAATCGATTGCATGCGGCGGAAATTGCTTTTAACATGCCGCAATCGTACTTATGACTGATCGAGTTGCAGCGTCGCAACCTCAATCCGGCATGGACAGCGCGAGTGGCAGTGTAGCCATCTCGCCTGCGCAGCTTCTGCGCTCCCGCATCAGCCGGGTGTGCGTGGCCATTGCCGCATCCAGCCCGGAGGAGATGATCGAAAAGGCCTCTGAGGCGGCGCGGGAGAATCCATTTCTTGAATTCCGGCTGGATTATCTGCCGAAGCCCGCGGAGGGGATTTCGGAGATTCACCGGTTTTTGTATGAGCTGGGCGAGGTAACGGCGATCGCGACATGCCGTCGCGCGCCGAACGGCGGGAAGTTCAAGGGCAGCATTCACGCGGAGATCGAGGTTCTGCAAAAGGCGATTGAGGCGGGATGCGACCTGATCGATATTGAGATCGAGACCGCGGAGGAGCTGAAGCCTGCGGAGCTGGAGCGGATCCGGTCAATGGGCGCGGGGCTGATTATCAGCCACCACGACTTCAAGGCGACAGGGGATCTGGACAAGACCTTCGAGCGCATCCAGAAGTTCCGGCCGGACTACATGAAAGTGGTTTCGACGGCGACGTGCCTGGCCGATAACGTGAAGATGATGCGGTTCCTGGAGCGGACGTCGGACCGCGCGAACATGATCGGGATCTGCATGGGCGAGCAGGGGCTGATTTCGCGGGTGCTGGGCGTGCGTGCGGGTTCGGTGTTTACGTTTGCGTCGGCAAGCCCGGGTGAGGAAACGGGTCCCGGACAGGTTGCGGCGCGCGCGCTGCACGAGATTTACCGGATTGACGAGGTTTCTCCGGCGACGCGCGTGTACGGGGTGGTCGGGAATCCGGTGGCGCACTCGCTTTCGCCGCTGATTCAGAATCTGGCGTTCCGGCGAGAGACGGTGAATGCGGTGTTTCTGGCGCTACAGGCGACGGATATGGAGGACGTGCTGACGCTGGTGCGGGAGATTCCGCTGCACGGGCTGGCTGTGACGATGCCGTTCAAGGGCGCGATTCTGAAGCATCTGGCGAACACGGATAACCTGTCAGAGAAGATCGGGGCCTGCAACACGGTGGTGCGTTCGCTGGAAGGGAAGCTGTACGGGTTCAATACGGACGTGGCTGCGATTCTTCGTCCGCTGGAGCGGCGATTGCCGATGCGGGGCGCGCGGGTTCTGGTGATCGGCGCGGGCGGAGCGGCGCGTGCCGCGGTGTTTGGGCTGAAGGAGAAGGGCGCCGAGGTGACGATTGTGAATCGGACGCCGGAAGCGGCCCAGAAGCTGGCGCGGCAGGCCAAGGCCCGGACGATCAAGTACGAGCAGCTGGCGAAGGCCAGTTTTGACGTGATCGTGAATGCGACTCCGATCGGGATGCGCGGGCATAAGCAACAGAGCTGGCTGAAGCCGGAGCAACTGAACGCGCGGCTGGTCTTCGACATGGTCTACAACCCGATTGAAACGCCGCTGCTGCGCATGGCGCGGGAGAAGGGGCTGGCCGTGATTACGGGCGTGGAGATGTTTGTGCAGCAGGGCGCGCGGCAGTTTGAGATCTGGACGGGCAAGCCGGCTCCGGAAGAGGAAATGCTGCGGGCGGTGGTGCACGCGCTGCGCCATCGGGGTGAGACCGGCCAGGAAGAGACCGGGCAGGCGCAAGTGGCCGGGGTAACAGGTCGCGCACGGCGGTTGACGGGCAGCCAAACCAAGGCTGAGAAGCCTGCCAGGGAAGCAGTGGCATCGCGCGCGAGCGGGACGGCGCCCAAAGCCGCGAAGACAGAGGCCAAGGCGGGTGTTTCCAAAGCGCCCGCAAAGGTTGCCGCAGCGGGCCGGAATGGGCATGTTGGCGCGGCGGAACGAGTCCAAAAACAAATCGCGAGCAAGCCGGTGGTGAAGGCGGCCAAGAGCACGACGAAGTCCGCGGCGAAGGTTGCGAAGCCCGCTGTTCAGAAGGCTGCCCGTGGCGCGGCAAAGGCCGCGAAAGGGTCCGGCGGCGCAGGTGCGAAACAGGGCACGCGCGCGGTGAAAGCGGCCGGAAGCGGAAAAGCGAAGCGGCCCGCGGCCCGCCCGGTTCGGAGCCGCTGAGAGCATTCTTCGGACGGATTGGCTGATCAGTCTGGTTCTCCCGTGAGCGCTGTCGGGCGCAAAGCTGTGGACGGTGGGTTTTTGGCGGATGGATAATGAG
>JAJZJJ010000651.1 GCA_021810175.1 Acidobacteriota bacterium
GACGAATTGATTTTTTTCTAGAACAGGTGGAGTTCGCCGTGGGGCAGCGGGGCTTCGGCGAGGAGGCCGAGTTCGCCGACGAGGCGTTCAAGGCGCGAGCGGGTGGCCGGCGAGACGGGTGTGATGGGGAGGCGGTAGTTTTCCTCGATGCGTCCCATCATTGCAAGGACGGCCTTGACGGGGCCGGGGCTGGTTTCCCAGAAGTTGGCCTGCATGAGTTGGAAGTACTTGCGGTGAATCTGGCGGGCGGTGGGCCAGTCGTTGGAGAGTGCGGCCTGAACCATTGCGGCCATTTCGCGGGGAATTTCATTGGAGGCGACAGAGACGAGGCCTGAGCCGCCGACGGCGATGGTGCCGAGGGCCATGACGTCGTCGCCGGAGTAGATCTGGAAGGACCGCGGGGCGCGGATGGCGAGTTCGGCGATCTGGGTGAGATTGCTGCTGGATTCCTTGATGCCGGCGATGTTGGGCGCGGCGTCGATGAGGCGCAGGACGGTGGAGGGTTCGAGGTTGACGCCGGTGCGGCTGGGCACGTTGTAGAGCACGACGGGAAGATGGGTGGCGCGGGCGACTGCGAGGAAGTGCTCGAACTGGCCCTGCTGCGTGGGCTTGTTGTAGTAGGGGTTGGCGCTGAGGATGGCGGTGATGCCGGGAATGTGCGAGGCCAGGCGGGTGCGTTCTTCCGCGCGGCGGGTGGAATTGTCGGTGCAGCCGGCCCAGACGGGCACACGGCCGTCCGCAGCCTGGGTGACGATGCGGAGGACACGCAGCCACTCATCATCGCTGAGCGTGGGGGTTTCCGCCGTGGTGCCACAGGCGACGAGCCAGTGGACGCCGCTGGCGATCTGCCACTGGACCAACTGCTCGAGAGCCTGTTCATCGATGCTTTCATCCCCGCGAAAGGGGGTGACGAGTGCCGTTCCGCAACCGAAGAGTTCCATCACGAGTCGAGTCTATCGCAGGCGGAGTGCGCCTGCAGCGCGAAGAGGAGGTGAAAGGAGGTGGAAAAAGGGCAGATATGGAATGCAGGACGGTAGAATTCCGTGAGAACGCAATGATTTCCGTCCTGATATTGACGCGCAATGAAGAGCAGGATCTGCCGGGATGCCTGGACTCGGTGGCGTGGTCGGATGACGTGCATGTGTTCGACTCGTTCAGCACGGACCGGACAGTAGAGATTGCCCAGTCGCGGGGCGCAAAGGTGACGCAGCGGAAATTTGATAATTGGGCGGCACACCAGAACTGGGGGCTTGCCCATATTCCATTCCGGCATTCGTGGGTTTTTTACATTGACGCGGATGAGCGCATGACGCCGGAACTAGCGGATTCGGTGCGGCGGTCGGTTATCGATCCCGGAGACAAGGTTGCGTTTCGGGTGCAGCGGAGGGATTTTCTTTTTGACCGCTGGCTGCGCCATGTGCAGACTTCGCCGTTTTATCTTCGGCTGTTTCGTCCGGAGAAAATGCGTTATGAGCGTTTGGTGAATCCAGTTTCGCTGCCGGATGGACCTACGGGACAGGTTGCCGGATTTCTGGATCACTATCCCTTCAGCAAGGGCTTGACAGCGTGGATTGCGCGGCACAATTCCTACAGTACCTTTGAGGCGGAGCAGATTCTGGAAAACCGGCGCCAAGGTGGGAGATTCAGTCTGGCTGGGGCATTCAGCGCAAAGGATTTTCACGAGCGGCGGTATCACCAGAAGGAGATGTTCTACAGGCTTCCGGCGCGGCCGCTGGTGAAGTTTCTTCTTTTGTATTTTGGAAAGCGCGGTTTTCTGGATGGTTCAGCCGGATTCACGTATTCGACCTTGCAGGCGTTTTACGAGTACCTGATTGTGCTGAAGACGCGGGAGCTGGAGCGCCAGAGGTAAGTGCGGGGCGGGTTATCGCAGCTGGTCGAAAATTTCGCGAAATTCCCACGCACCGGTTTTGCCGGCAATCCATTCGGCGGCGCGGACGGCGCCTTCCGCAAATCCGCGGCGGGAGAAGGCTTCGTGGCGGATTTCAATGCAGTCGTTTTCAGAGCGGGCCTCGATGACGTGGAGCCCGGATGCATCGCCTTCGCGGTGCGAGGTGATTTCGACGTTGAGGGCAGGATTGGCGTCGAGAAGAATCTGCTTGAGGGTGAGGGCAGTGCCGGAGGGCGCGTCTTTTTTGTCGGTGTGGTGGGTTTCGGTGATGTGATAGCTGTAGCCGGGCAGGGCTGTGGCGAGATCTTTGGTGAGGCGGAAGAGTTCCTGAACGCCGATGGAGAAGTTAGTGCCGTAGAGCAGGGCAGCGCCCTTGCGTTGTGCGAGGTCGCGCATGTCGTCGAGGTGCTGATACCAGCCGGTGGTGCCGACGACCATGCGTGCACCGTTGGCGAGGCAGGCACGCATGTTGGTGACGGCGGCCTCAGGCGTGGTGAAGTCGATGACCGCGTCAAAGCTGGCGAGGACCGGGCCAGTGAGGGCGGCGGCGTTGCGGTTTTCTTCTTCGCCGACGACACGGACGCCGTGGCCGCGTTCATGGGCGATCTGGGCGACGAGACTGCCGGTTTTTCCGCGGCCGAGGACGAGGAAGAGCATGGGTTTCTCCGGGGTGGTTCTTCGCTTTGCGAAGGACGGCATGATTGGTGAGCTGCAGGTCCTTCGCTCAGGATGACAACACTAATTTTCAGACAAAATCTGGCGGCAGAAACGTTAGCTGCCGGCCACGGATTTTGCGGCTTCGGTGACGTCGAAGATTTCCGGGTCGGGGTCGGCGAAGAATTCGGCGTGGAGCGAGCGGAGGGCTTCTTCGACGTCGTCTTCTTCAATCATGAAGCTCATGTTGATTTCAGATGCGCCC
>JAJZJJ010000652.1 GCA_021810175.1 Acidobacteriota bacterium
CTCGTCCAGTTCCTTGAATCCCTGCGCGCCCGCAATCCCCACGCCTACATCATCGTCTGGGCCACCAACATGGCCAATGGCGAAATCGAAGCCCAGGTCCACAAGGTCGTCGAGCAGCTGAAGCAGAAGGGATTCACCAACATCACCTATCTGCCCATCAATAACCTCGCCTTCGGCGCCTGTAACTCCCACCCCACCCTCGCCGACGAGCACATCATCTCCGGCAGGCTCATCCAGCTCATCGACGCCCACAAAAACGTCTGGAAGCGCTGAACCGAACAGATATTTCCAATATTTCCGGCCCGGTTGCGAGCGCGTGACCGGGCTTCGGCGTCTTTACTCCGGAACCTGAACCCAAAGCTCGACCATCCGCGGTAACCTATCGAGCCAGATACCCGGAGGATAACTTCGATGCTGCCTGTGCGCGTGCTTGCCTGTGCCCTCATCGCCACGCCGCTCTTCGCCCAAAGCCCGGCCCCGGCCAAACCGGATGGCCTCGCCATCCTCCAGAAGATGAGCCGCCAATACGCCGCGGCGAAAACCTGGTACATCGCCGCCACGCTGGAAAACACCTCCTGGAACAGCTATACCCACGACTGGTCGAAGACGGTCATGATCGGCGCGGTCTCCGGCAACCGCTACCACTTCGAGGGCCACTCGTTTACGGGTTCCGCCCTGCACGTCTCCAATGGCACGACCGCCTGGGACTTCCACCCTGACTCGCACGACTACACACGCGAGCCGGCGCCGGCGCATGGATACAAGCAGCATTACCCCATCCCGATGAACGAAACCGCCGCCGCGCGGGCTGCCGACTTGTTGAAACAGCTTTCCGGCATGGCGGACCGGTTCACAGCGGCAACGCGCCTGCCCGACCAGACCATTACCCTGAACGGACATAAGATTCCGTGCTACGTTCTTCGCGTCACATCGGCGCACTCGAAGATCCCGCAAAGCCGGAAGTACCCCTGGGAGGAAACCCTCTGGATCGCCAAATCGACCTGGCTCCTCCGCAGGACGCTCCGGAACAGCAATGGCTTCACGATCGTGACATTAACCGTACATATCCCGGAGCAGTTCCACTCCGTCACAACCTACTCCACGGTGCGTCTCAACAGCCCCATCCCGCCGTCGCTCTTCCGCTTCAATCCGCCACCCAACGCGCACCTCGTGGCGAAATTCGATGAAACCTACTCCATGGCTCTCAACATGGCCGGCAAAACCGCGCCCAATGTGCAGCTCGTCAACGCCCAGGGCAAGCGCGTCCCGCTCTCTTCGTATCGCGGCAGGCCCGTCCTGCTGGATTTCTGGGCCACCTGGTGCGAGTCCTGCATCGCCTCCATGCCCAAGCTCGCGGAACTCTATCAGCAGGCCGCTCCCAAAGGGCTCGTCCTGCTCTCCATCGACGAGGACACCAGCGTAAAAAAGGCGGACGCCTACCTCGCAAAGCATCGCTACAACTGGCCCAACACCCAGGACAACGGCAGCCTCGGCGACGCCTTCCACAAGCTCGGCATCCCCTTGTACGCGCTCATCGACGCTCAGGGGAAGATCGTCTATTCCGGCTTCGGCCCTGAAAAAGCGCTCCGCAAAGCCATCGCCGGCCTCGGCCCCCAGTTTGCCTCTCTGGCCCCGCAGCAGCCCTGCAAACCGGCCTCACACTAAATGCGAATCGCGCCGGAAATAAGAATCACGCCGAAATAAGAACGACGTCGGAAGTAGATACCACGCCAGCCCCCGTCCTCACCGCGCCCGAGCCGCCAGCTCCGCCACGCCGTCCGCCTCGCGGTACAGCACCGTCTCCAGCGCCGGAAACGCCGTCCGCAGCTCTCCCGGACGCAGCGCATACGCCCGTGCGTCGCCATTCGCAAACCGCGGCTTCTCCAGCGTGAAGCTCTTGTAGAGCAGCAGCCCGCCCGGCTTCAGCAGCCCCGGCAGCTCCTCAAAAATCTCCCGCACCAGGAAGCGGAACACCAGAATCAGGTCGAAGCGCACGCCCTCCGCATCCCGCTGCCGCGTGGCCCAGGCCATCGTCTCCTGCACCGATTCGCACCGCGTCTCCATCTCCGCGCCGGCTTCGGCCGCGCGTGCCGCCGCCATGGCAATCGCCTCATCGGCCAGATCGGTCAGCACCACGCGCCACCCGCGCTGTGCCAGCCAGATCGCGTTCCGTCCGCCGCCGCCCGCCAAATCCAGCGCATATCCCGGCGTCAGCCCCGCCGCCATCTCCTCCAGCAGCGGATCGGCCTCCGCCGGAACCGCGTTCTCCGTCCGATACTTCTCGTTCCACCGCTCCCGATCGTCGTTCATAGCGAGGGCAATTGTATGCGCCGCAGCGCACTCCTGGCAGCCGCGCAATCGCTTCCGCACGGCACCAAAGTCAGTTGAGCCCAAATAAGCACCGTGGGGCAAAAAAGAAATGTAATGTCAGGCGGGAAAGGGCAGGGAATCCACTGGTGGCGGCGGGTGGAATCGAACCACCGACCTACGGGTTATGAGTCCGTCGCTCTAACCATCTGAGCTACGCCGCCGAATCGGGTAGGGCAAGTTTCATCATACGAATCGCCTCGCGGGCGGTCAATGCCGACACCCGCCAGCCGCCCTCTGCACGCCGCTCCCTCAGCCAAATCGTTTTATATCAGGGCGCAGCCTTACCGGGGCGGCGTTGTATACGGTTGCATAGCTGGCGTACACTTCGAGCGGCGCAGTTTTGCCCAAATCCATCCGCATCCACAGAGTGGTTATGACACGAAGGCTATTTGCTGCAGGGTTTCTTCTCGTTTCGCTGCTGGCCACCGCCAGCGCCCGCGCCCAGAAAGAGGTCGTG
>JAJZJJ010000653.1 GCA_021810175.1 Acidobacteriota bacterium
CGCGGATTGAGCCGGTCCTCATAGCGGAAGGGCAGGTGGAGGAGGAGATCCTCAACGGTGGCCATGCCTTTTTCCGCCAGCATGTTGGCGATGGCAGGGCCGATGCCCTTGACGTACTGCACCGGAGTTTCGAGCGTGAGCACTGGAGCGATGCTAAAGCATTTGCGGGGCGGATGGCGGCGGGGGTGCGCAGCGCTGCCGGGACACGATGTTTTGATGGCGGTCCGCCACAACGATCCGCCGGGGGGTGGGTCTATACTCAGCGTTTGTGACTCCTTCATCCAGTCCGCAGAAGGGCGTCGAGAGGCAGCTGGGATTCAGCTTTGAGTCGCCTGTGACGCGCCATATCTGGAAGGTCGGCGACCTGGTGGGCGAGGTGCGCGCGCATGTGGAGCGCGAGTACGGCGACTTGTGGGTGGAGGGGGAGATTTCCAACCTGCGGCCCGCGCCTTCGGGGCATCTCTATTTCACGCTGAAGGACGGAGAGGCGCAGCTGCCGGCGGTGCTGTTCCGAAGGCAGGCTTCGCTGCTGCGCTTCCGTCCGGCGGATGGGCTGCACGTGCTGCTGCGGGGCAAGGTATCCATCTACGAGCAGCGCGGGCAGATGCAGCTGGTGACGGAGTTCATGGAGCCAGTGGGCGCGGGCTCGCTGCAGATTGCCTTTGAGCAGATGAAGGCGCGACTGGAGGCGCGGGGGCTGTTCGATGCGGCGCGGAAAAAGCCGCTGCCGGCGTTTCCGCACTGCGTGGGGATTGTGACGTCGCCGACGGGCGCGGTGATCCGCGACTTTGTGAACATTGTGAACCGACGCCACTCGGGACTGCATGTGCTGTTGTATCCGGCGACGGTGCAGGGGGAAAGCGCTGCGGCGGAGGTGGCGGCCGGGATTGCGTATTTCAACCGCACGCGCGAAGTAGATGCGATCGTGATCGCACGGGGCGGCGGGTCCCTGGAGGATTTGGCGCCGTTTAACACGGAGCTGCTGGCTGAGGCGATTGCAGCGTCGGATCTGCCTGTAATTTCAGCGGTGGGGCACGAGACGGACTTCACGATAGCGGATTTTGTGGCGGATTTGCGCGCGCCGACGCCTTCAGCCGCAGCGGAGCTGGTGACGGCTGCGCTGCACAACGTTGCGGAACGGGTGGGGGCGCTGGATCAGCGGCTGGTGCGCGCGTGCCGGTACCGGCTGATGCAGGCAGCGGGCGCGCTGGGGCGGGTGCGGGCGGAGTCGATCCTGATGCGAACCACGGACCAGTTGCGACGCAAGCAGCAGCGCGTGGACGAACTGGGCATGCGGATGGAGACCCATTGGCGGGGGCGGCTTTACCGGACGAACGACCGGCTACAGCAGCTTTCCGCGAGGCTGGCGCGGCAGAACGTCGCGTGGCGGACGAGTGCTGCAAGGGAGCGTCTGTTGGCCATTGATGGGAGGCTGGCGCGGGCTGCCGGGCAGCGTTTGCGAGCGGGCCGTGAGCAGCAGGCGGGGCTGACGCGGCAGTTGCGCGCGCTTTCGCCGCTGGCGGTACTCAGCCGAGGTTATGCGCTGGTGTACGACGAGCGGGGCGGGCTGGTAAAAGAGACGGAGAGCCTCGCAGAAGGACAAACCATCGTCACCAGGCTGGCGCGGGGGCGCGTACGGAGCCGTGTGAGCGAAATCGAACAGGATACTGAGGGTCAATGAGAAAGCTGTTTGGTACGGATGGGATTCGGGCGGTGGCGGGCGAGGCTCCGCTGGACGCGAAGACGATTTACGCCGTGGGACTGGCGCTGGCGCATCAGGTGAACGGAACCCATGCGAAGCCGCGCGTGTTGCTGGGGATGGATACGCGCGAGTCGGGGGCATGGATCGCGGCGATGATGGCCGCGGGGCTGCGCGACGGTGGAGCCGAGGTCGAGAATGCGGGCACGATTACCACGCCGGCGATTGCATACCTGACGCGGCGGCATGGATTTTCGGCGGGCGTGGTGATTTCGGCGTCGCACAATCCCTGGCAGGATAACGGCATTAAGGTTTTCGGCAGCGACGGCTACAAGCTGGCGGATGAAACGGAGCTGCGGATCGAAGAGGAGATTTTCCGGCGGCTGGAAACGGCGCAGACGCCTGAGGCAGGCGCACCTCCGGCGGTGGATGCGAAGTACCGTGCCGATTACGAGGCATTTCTGCGCGCGGCGGTTCCGGGCCTGGATCTGAACGGGCTGAGGGTGGTGCTGGACTGCGCGAACGGGGCCGCGTCGGCCATTGCGCCGGAGCTATTTGCGGATCTGGGCGGCACGGTTCATCTGACCCATGCCGCGCCGAATGGGCGGAACATCAATGCCGGATGCGGGGCGCTGCATCCGGAGATAGTGGCGGCGGAGACGGCCAGCCTGCAGGCGGATCTGGGCGTGACCTTTGACGGCGATGCCGACCGCGCCATGCTGGCCGACGCCAATGGCCGCGTGGTGAACGGCGATGCGGTGATGCTGATCGTCGCGCGAGATATGAAAGAGCGCGGACTGTTGCGGAACTGCATCGTGGTGGCCACGACGATGTCCAATATGGGGCTGGAAGCGGCGCTGCGGCGGGATGGGATCACGATGCTGAGGGCTCCGGTGGGCGACAAATATGTGCTGGAGCGGATGCAGAGGGAAGAGGCGTCCCTGGGGGGCGAGCAGTCGGGGCACATTCTGTTTCCGCATCTGGCGACGACCGGAGACGGACTGCTGACGGCTCTGGTGGTGCTGGACGTGGTGCGGAGGTCGGGACGTCCGCTGCATGAGTTGATTGCCGATCTGAAGGTGTATCCCCAGGTGATTTTGAACGTGCGGGTGCGCGAGAAGAAGGCG
>JAJZJJ010000654.1 GCA_021810175.1 Acidobacteriota bacterium
CAGGCATCGTGAGTACAATGCGCTTATGGGTGCGGGGGCCCTGTATGCCGCGCTGATCTTGCGGCTCTATTTTCGCCGGTGATCCTTTCATCGGCCCAGGATGAGATGACTTTTGAATTGGCGTAAACGACTGCTCGGGATCGCGGCCACTCTGTTCTTTCTGGGCAGCCTCAAGGCACAGCCCCCCCAAACGCCCATGCCGGCGCTCAACCCGCCGCGCCCCGGCTACAGTTTTCCCGCGCATGAAACACTCACCTACGCTGTCGACTGGCGCGTTTTCCCCGCTGGCACAGCCGTCTTCCATCTGGAACAGGACGGCCCCATCGAGAAAGTCACCGCCACCAGTGAAACCGTAGGCGCCGTCAACCTCATTTACAAGGTCGTTGACCGCTTCGAGTCTTCCTTCAACCGCACCACCGGCTGCTCCGAGAGCTTCTCCAAGCAGATCAGTGAGGGCAGCCGCCGCGTCGACAGTAACCTCACCTTCGACTACGGCCGCAAAATCTCTATCTTCCAGCAGAAAAACCTGGTCAATGGCACGAAGGAATACAAGGAAGCCCCGATCCCTGGCTGTGTCTCCGACGATCTCTCGGCGATCTTCTACCCGTCTTCGCAGAATCTCATCATCGGGCAGGATTTCGGCATTCCGCTCGCTGATGTGGCCCGCACCGTCGCCGTCACCATGAAGGTTGAGGATCACGAAACCGTCCAGACTCCGCTCGGCACCTTCCAGACCATCCGCGTGCAGCCCACCGCCGACGCCGGAGTCGTCAAGAATCGCGGCAATATCTGGATCTGGTACACCGACGATGCGCGTCACATCCCGGTGCAGATGCGGGCGCGGCTCTTCTGGGGCACCCTTACCTTCCGCCTCACGTCCATCTCTGACAAGTAGCGCGCTTACTGGATGCGGTACCGCTCCCGCATCACGCGTTGCAGCCTTGGCTTGTAAATGATGCGGTAGGCCAGCTCTTTCTCCGGAAACATGCTCAGCGCCACCCGCTCCGTCTCGGCCACCATCTCCGCGGCCTCGTCGATCGTCAGCTTCGGCGACTGCGCGATCACCGCCAGCACCATCTCCATCATCCACTGAAAGCGGCGAATCTTGCGCCTTTCCTCTTCCAGCTCTTGCGAGGATTGCGCGGGGCGCGATTCAGAGTTACCGGCAGAATCTGGCCGCTCGCGATCGGCGCTCATCAGGCAACACTCCTCCTGTTTTGAAAGATGCTAACTCCGCTGCGCCTGATCCGCACGGCAAAAACACGCATGCTGAAAATGCGTACACGACTTGCGCAATCCATGGAATGAACGGAAACTCGAACCTGCCGCCGAACTCCGCGCAGCCGGGATTTACAGCACCAGTTGGCGATCCGGCAGCGACTTCACGTCGTCAGACTCCGTACCGGTATTCAGCCCGCCGAAGCGGCGCTCGCGGCGCTGGTATTCCTCAATCGCTTCCAGCAGGTGCGTCCCGCGGTAATCCGGCCACAAACGATCCGTCACCAGGATCTCGGTATACGCAATCTGCCAAAGCAGAAAATTCGAGATCCGCATCTCGCCCGAGGTGCGAATCAGCAAATCTGGATCCGGCATGTACGCCGTATACAGATTCCGGTCGATATCAGCCTCGGTGATATCTTCCGGACGAATCTTCCCGGCGGCAACTTCAGCCGCAACCCGCCGCAGGGCATCCACTATCTCGCTGCGCCCGCCGTAATTCAGCGCCAGCGTGAGCGTGGTGCCGGTATTCTTCGCCGTGGACTCCTCGGCCCACTGCATGCGCTCGCACACCTCTGAAGGCAAGTCCGTCGTACGGCCAACGTAGCGAATCCGCACGTTGTTGTCATTCATCCGCTGCACGTTGTTGGTGAGATAGGTGCGCAGCAGCGTCATCAGGAAATTGACTTCCGCCTTGGGCCGCTTCAGGTTATTTTCAAGCGAAAACGCGTAGAGCGTCAGCCATGGCAAACCGATCCGCGAGGATGTCTCCACAATGTACTGCACCGATTCCGCGCCGTTCTTGTGCCCAAAGAATCGCTTCAGACCGCGCTTGCCCGCCCACCGGCCGTTGCCATCCATGATGATGGCCACGTGGTGCGGTATGCGCTCTGGATCGAGACGGCGATAGATGGCCATCTCTTCGGGCGGCAACTCGTGAATCCGGCTGGTATCGAGAGTCAAAGGCGACGTCCTCTTGGGAGATGCTGACGGGCATGGGCAAATCCCGCTGTCTCCATGCTAACCCACTTGGGTGTCTCTTCACCCGGCTCCACGTCAACGCTCGCGTTGACGGAGCCGTTCCTTTCTACCTAGGCCTTTGCATTTCAAAGCGATCCCGCGTTCTGGTGTAACTCGGCCCGCCCATGCGGCCAATCGCGCGCAACTTCTCGGGGTCAATCTTACCGTCTTCCAGCAAATCCTCCCGAATATGAAACAGTACCACTTGGCCCAGAATCAGGTTGCCTCCACCCGGCAAGGGACTCACTTCAATCACCTGCCGCAACCGGCACTCCATCTGGATCGGACTTTCAGCCACTCTCGGCGCCGCAACCCGCTCGCCGGCCAGCGGAGTCAGACCCGACAATTCGAATTCATCCACCTCCGGCCCCACCTCGGCGGAAGTTGCGTTCATCTGCTCGGCAATCTCTTCGGTCACAATATTCACCACGAATTCACCGGTGGCGCGAATATTCCGGAGCGTATCCTTCTGCGGCTCGGGCCCCGACCGCACCGCCGAGCAGAAGCATACCACCGGAGGATTGGTGCTGCAGCCCGTGAAATAGCTGAAAGGCGCGAGATTCCGCACTCCATGCTCGTCCTG
>JAJZJJ010000655.1 GCA_021810175.1 Acidobacteriota bacterium
TCTGGCTCCGGCGGGGAAGAAGGCAGGCATCCCGAACCTGGGATGGCACAATTTCCGGCATACCTACCGGAAGCTGCTGGGCGATTCCGGCGCAACGCCAGAGGTGCAGCAAAAGCTCATGCGGCACAGTTCGATTGACATGACGATGAGGTATGGGCAGAACCACATGCTCGACTCGACCCGCCCAGCGAATGCCCGGCTGGTCGAGGAGCTATTGGCGGCTGGGGCGTTGCTGGATGCGCCCTTATTGCGCCCTCAAGTTTCCTAAATGGTTGCGGGGGGTGGATTTGAACCACCGACCTTTGGGTTATGAGCCCAACGAGCTACCAGGCTGCTCCACCCCGCAACATCATGTTAACAAGCGGGATGGGGTCGGTCAAACCATGGCCGAAAGGGCTGAAAACAGGTGCTTTCCGGGGCTGGCAGGCAGCCGCCGAGTGGCGGCCGGCTAATCGCGGGCTCCCCGCTGAGATTGATGAAGGCCGGTGGATGGCTGCCGGGCGAGTGAGGGCTGCGGTTGATTGGCGGGCGGTGCGTGGTTGCTCCATTGTCGCCGGCGCGCCGTTGCCGGAGAGTATGGCTGAGCGGGGAGCGAGCGTGGGAGGGCTTGCGGCGGTTTCGATGCGGCGGCGAAGGCACGCGTTGGCGGGGGTGGATGTGATTTGCGTCACACGCCAATGTGAGCGAACGCACGGCCTCCTGCCGGGAGGGTCGCGAAACTAGAGACATCCGGCGCCTGCAACGCTGCGAGGTATACGAACATGGCCCTCCCGGCTGACAAACTCGCTCAGGTTTCCGCGCCCGGCAAGATCGTGGTCGCCACCGATCTTACGGACACCGACTATTTGCTGCCCCACGCGGTTGCCCAGGCGAAAGCCTCCGGGGCATCGCTGGTGCTGGTTCACGCTGTGCTGCCGAATGAATCGGCGCCGCTGGAGGCGGGTGCGGTTCCCTATTACGACCCGCTGCGCATGGATCGCGACGCCCGGCTGATGCTGGAGAATCTGGCGCGCGATGTGCGGGAACAGGGGCTGGACTGCTCCACGGCGGTGCGGCATGGATTCGTTCCGGACGTGGTCACCGAAGTGGTGAAGAATTCCGGGGCGGGACGACTGATCGTGGGCACCCACGGGCGGCGCGGCCTGAAGCGGTTCGTGCTGGGCTCGATTGCGCGGCAGTTGCTGGAATCGATGGAAATTCCGGTGTGCACGGTGGGACCGCGGGCGCACCAGGGTGGGCCGGCGGCTCCGGCGACGATTCTGCATCCGGTGTCTCTGGCGGGGATGCATGAGACGAGCGCGGCGCTGTCGCTGTCGCTGGGCGAGCAGTTTGGCGCAAAGGTGGTGCTGCTGCATGTGATTGCGCCGAGTCCGGGCGTTTCGCGGGATCCGGGGCGGGCGGTTGCGGCCGCGACCGAGGAGCTGAACCGGCTGGTTCCGGAGCAGCACTTTGCGCGGACGCAGGTGCAGGTGCGGATTGCGCTGGGAACGATCGTGTCGGAGATCCTTTCGGTGGCCGAGGAGAAGCAGGCGGACCTGATCGTGCTGGGAGTGCATGCTCCGGCGCACAGCTGGCTGCCGGGAACGGAACCGGCGGCGTACAAGATTCTGGTGTCGGCTCCCTGTCCGGTGATATCGCTGCGGGTGGACTCGGAAATGGAGTCGGAAGCAGTGGATGAGAAGCAGGAAGTTACCCCAATCGCGAGCTAAGGGTTGAAGAGGCCGACGTGAACGCGGTGAAAACGGAGAGCGTGTATGACATGTGCGAACCCAGCGTGCGATGCCGAAACGCTCTATTTGCGGAGCGGCGGGATCTATGCTGTTGAGCTCCTTGACGGCGCCGGAGGCGCAGGTGGATGCCAGATTATTCAGCGGAGGGTCATCTGGCTGTGCGACGCCTGCACCGAGCAATTTGCCGTTGAGACCTGGAGGCCGCCTGGAGAACAGTTGCGGCCTTCCAGGAGAAATTTGTCCCGGAAAGACGGGCCCCGGCAGCAGTACGGCCCAGGAGAAACCTGGAGCTGAATGCCAACGCTTATGAAAAACCCGTCTTCCACGGCACGCCAGGTGCCGGATCGCTGCGCGCAGTGCACGGAGCGGTTTGACCGAATCTTCTGCAACCTTCCGGACGACGCGATTGAGCGCTTCGACGAGATCGCCATGCAGATTGCGTATCCGAGCCGCTCGATCGTATTCGAGGAAGGGCAGCGGGCAGCGGGGATTTTTGTGGTGTGCAGCGGCCAGATCAAGCTGTCGGCGACTTCGCGGGACGGGCGGACGATGATCCTGAAGATTGCGACGCCGGGGGATGTGCTGGGGCTGACGGCGACGCTGAACGACCTTCCGTACGAGGTGACGGCGGAGACGCTGGAGCCGTGCCAGATTCGGAGCGTACGGCGGCGGGATTTCCTGGAGTTTCTGGCGCAGTTTGGGCATGTAAGCCGGCAGGCGGCGCAGGTGATTGCGCGGGAGTACCACGAGGTATTTCTGGATGCGCGGCGGCTTGCGCTGTCGGGTTCGGCGGCGGGGCGGCTGGCGCAGCTGCTGCTGGACTGGGCGAAGACGGGATCGTGCGGGAAGCCGGAGATGCGGTTCACGATGGCGCTGACGCACGAGGAGCTGGCCAATATGGCCGGGACATCGCGGGAGACGGTGACGCGGCTGCTGAACCAATTCGAGCGGGACGAACTGATTGCGCGGCACGGCTCATCGATTGTGATTCTGCGGGCGGCCGAGATGGAGCGCATGGTCGGCTAATCCTTTCCCTGGCAAATTGTTCCCATTGGTGTGCCAGTAATCAGCTTATCCATTGTGCTTCTTC
>JAJZJJ010000656.1 GCA_021810175.1 Acidobacteriota bacterium
GGCGCCTCGCCCGACCGGCTTCCAGCCCGATGATCGCAGCCGAAAACAAAACTCCGCCGATGCCTGCAAATCAGGCCGGCGGAGCAGGATGGTGCGTATGGTGGTGTCACCGCCGCGGGATGCGGCGGTCCAGGATCGCTGCGCTTCTAGGCGCTCTGCTTCTCAGCAGTGGCCTTGACCCGGGCATTGAGCCGGCTCTTGTAGCGCGAGGCGGTGTTGGCGTGGATGACGCCCTTCTGCACGCTCTTGTCGATGACCGACACGGTCGCGCGGTACTGTTCGGCGGCCGCCTTGGCGTCGCCCTTCTGAATCGCCTCGCGCAGCGCGCGCAGGCTGGAGCGGAAACGGCTCCGGTTCGCGCGGTTCACCGCGGTACGCTTTTCG
This sequence comes from Acidobacteriota bacterium, assembly GCA_021810175.1. Next base: position 385 of record JAJZJJ010000656.1, read on the forward strand.
GTCTGACGGGTGCGCTTCAGCGCCGATACATGGTTCGCCATGAGCTTCTTAAATCTCGCTTTCCGGATGGATGCGGGCGGAAGGCGCTCATTCGCCCCATTTCGCCGCAAAAATTCAGTTTACGGGCAATCACCGGCAGGGTCAATCAGGGGTTTGCGCCCCAGGCTGCCGGGAATGGTGCCCCTGCCTACGCCGTGATTTCGATGCCCATGGAGCGCGCGGTGCCCTTGATGCTCTTCACGGCCGTCTCAATCGAGGCGGCATTCAGGTCAGGCATCTTCTGCTTTGCGATGTCCAGCACCTGTGCCTCGGTCACCGAGCCCACCTTATTCTTGTTGGGCTGGCCGGAGCCCTTGGCCAGACCGGCCGCCTTCTTCAGCAGCACCGCGGCCGGCGGCGTCTTGGTCACGAACGTAAAGCTGCGGTCCACGTACACGGTGATGACCACCGGAATGATCAGGCCGGCCATCTCCTTGTTCTGGGTCCGCGCGTTGAACTGCTTGCAAAACTCCATGATGTTGACCTGCGCCTGGCCCAGCGCGGGGCCGACCGGCGGCGCCGGCGTCGCCTTGCCGGCTTCAATCTGGAGCTTCACCTGGGTCTGAACCTTCTTTGTCGGAGGCATTGCTTCTTCCTTCTACGGAGGCCTGCGGCTTGCGCCTTCAGCCGTGTCCGAATTTCTTAATTTCCCAAACTCTTTCGCGTCCGGCTCACGCCATCGCTACGCGATTTTTTCCACTTTGCCGAAGTCCAGCTCCACCGGCGTCGAACGGCCGAAGATGGTCACCATGACCTTCAGGGTTTCGCGGTCCTCGTTCACGTCGTCCACCACGCCGTTGAAGTTCGCAAACGGCCCTTCGGTGATGCGCACGGACTCGTTCTTCTCGAACTTGACCTTCAGCCGCGGCTTTTCCTTCGAAACGTCGCTGCGGAAGAGGATCGAGCTCACCTCGGCCTCGGTCAGCGCCACCGGCTTGTCGCCGGTGCCCAGAAAGCCGGTCACCCGCGGCGTGTTTTTGATCACATGCCACAGGTCGTTGTCCAGGTCCATTTCCACCAGCACGTAACCGGGCAGAAAAACCCGCTCCACTGTCCGCTTCCTGCCGTTGGTGATCTCCGTGACCGCCTCGGTCGGAATCATCACGCGCCCGATGCGGTTCTGCAGGCCAAACGCCTGCACACGGGTCTCGATCGACTCCCGCACCTTGCGCTCGAAGCCCGAGTAGGCATGGATGATGTACCAGCGGAACCGCTCGTTCGCAGGCGGCTCCAGCTGCGGCTGCGCAGCTTCTTCGCTGGCGCCCTCAGCGCCCGCTGTCTCGTTCTCAATCTCTTCCGACATTGCTCTCAATCCTTCCGGGAAACCCTACTGCATGGCTCCCAGCCACTGGTACACGTGATGCACCGCCTGGCCCAGCACCGCATCCACCGCATAGAAGAAGGCCGCGAATGCGAACACGGAGAGGATCACCACCATGGTGGTCGACTGCACGTCGGCCCATGACGGCGTGACCACCTTGCGCATCTCGGCGCGCACGTCCTTCAGAAAATCCCGGCTGCGGGTAAAAATGCTGAGGGCGCGGTTGGGAACGCCTTCCTGGGTATTCATCATCGCTGCCTTCGCCATAAACTAATTCGTTTCCGCGCTTCTCTCTGCTGTGAGCTACTGCTGTGCTGCTGAATCTGGCAGGGGCGGAGGGATTCGAACCCCCAAGTTCGGTTTTGGAGACCGACAGTTTAACCGTTGAGCTTACGCCCCTGCATTGCGAGACTGCGGTTTTGCCTCAGTCCCCACCTTCAGCCATCCCGCGCACCATCGGCGCCCGTTCCGGATGGCCGATCCTACTTCGTTTCTTTGTGCGCGGTGTGCTTCCGGCAACGCTTACAGAACTTCGAGAACTCCAGACGGCCAGTGGTCGTCTTCTTGTTCTTCGTCGTCGAGTAGTTACGTTCCTTGCACTCGCCACACTGCAATGTCACAATGTCACGCATCTTCTTATCCTAACTGATTCCGGGCATTTTGGCCCGGCAATTGCCCTTTTGGAACCTGCCGGCGGGGTCAGGTCGTCGCTTCAACCCCGCGCAGCCCGATTGTGGAAGTCCCGCTTACCGCGGGACTCCCGTTACCCTGCTAGGCGAGGATCTCCGAGATGGTTCCGGCGCCCACCGTCCGTCCGCCCTCGCGGATCGCGAACCGCAGACCCTTCTCCATGGCCACCGGCGTGATCAGCTCCACTTCCAGCGCCACGTTGTCCCCCGGCATCACCATCTCCGTGCCTTCCGGCAGCGTCGCCACGCCCGTCACATCCGTCGTCCGGAAGTAGAACTGCGGCCGGTATCCCTTGAAGAACGGCGTGTGCCGCCCGCCCTCTTCCTTCGACAGCACGTACACGCTGGCCTTGAACTTCGTGTGCGGCGTGATCGAGCCAGGC
>JAJZJJ010000657.1 GCA_021810175.1 Acidobacteriota bacterium
TTTCCCGGTGAGTACCCCTTCACTCGCGGAATCCAGCCCACCATGTACCGCGGCCGCCTCTGGACCATGCGCCAGTACGCCGGAATGGGCGATGCCGAAGAAAGCAACCGCCGCTATCGATTTCTGCTCAGCCAGGGAACAGCTGGTCTTTCGGTCGCCTTCGACCTTCCCACCCAGATCGGCTACGACTCCGACTCCCCCATGGCTCTCGGCGAAGTTGGCCGTGTCGGAGTGGCCATTGATTCCATCGAGGATATGCAGCGGCTCTTCGAGGGCATTCCCCTCGACCGCATCTCCACCTCCATGACCATCAACGCCACGGCCGCCATCCTGCTCGCGCTGTACGTTGCCGTGGCTCGCCGCACCGGTGCCGATCTGCGCCGCCTCTCCGGCACGGTCCAGAACGACATTCTGAAGGAATACATCGCCCGCGGCACCTGGATCTTTCCGGTCCGCCATGCCATGCGCATCGTCACCGATATCTTCGCCTGGGCGGGCGAGAATCTTCCCGAGTGGAACACCATCTCCATCTCCGGATATCACATGCGCGAAGCCGGCTGTACGGCGGCCCAGGAGATCGCCTTCACCCTGGCCAACGGTATGGCCTACGTCCAGGCCGCCATCCAGTGCGGTCTCGATGTGGACAGCTTCGCGCCGCGGCTCTCCTTCTTCTTCAACGCGCACAATAATTTTCTGGAGGAGATTGCCAAGTTCCGGGCCGCACGGCGCATCTGGGCAAAGATCATGCGTGATCGCTTTGCCGCAAAGAACCCGCGTTCATGGATGCTCCGCTTTCACACCCAAACCGCCGGGTCCACGCTCACCGCGCAGCAGCCGGAGAACAACATCGTCCGCACCGCCATTCAGGCTCTCGCCGCCGTCCTTGGTGGCACGCAATCGCTCCACACCAACGGCTACGACGAAGCCCTCGCGCTGCCCACTGAGGAAGCTGCCCGCATCGCGCTGCGCACACAGCAGATCATCGCCTGCGAATCCGGTGTTGCCAATACAATCGATCCGGTCGCTGGTTCGTACTGCATCGAATCGCTCACTGCCGCCATCGAGCAGGAGGTCGCCACCTGGTTCGATCGCATCGACGCCCTCGGCGGAATGCTCCCGGCCGTCGAAAAGGGATGGGTGCAGCGCGAAATCCAGAACGCCGCCTATCGAACCCAGCAGGCCATCGACTCCGAACAGTCAATCGTCGTGGGAGTGAACAGATTCACCGCCGCCGAAGAACTGCCGATTCCAACGCAGCGCCTGGACGAAAGCCTTGAAAGGAAACAGGTGGAACGTGTGCGTGCGCTCCGCCTCCGCCGCGATCCCGCCCGCTCGCGCTCGTCCCTGGACCGCGTGCGAGATCACGCCCGCAGCGGAGCCAACGTGATGCCGGCGATTCTGGAAGCCGTCGAAAGCCTCGCCACACTGGGCGAGATAGCCTCAGCTCTCCGCGAGGTCTTCGGTGAATACCAGGAGACCGTCACGGTCTGAAGCGAGCCGTGCTCGATTCAGCATGAATCCTCCTGTCGACGGACAGGATTGAGTCAAAGCCGGGGTCCATCGCGGCCCCATCACCGCAAATCGGCCGGTTCGAGACCCGGATCCATCTGGCCTGTCACCTCGATCGCCTCATGCTCGAAGCGTTTGTCGTGCTCGCCGGAACCGGCCAGCCGAAAGGAGTTCGTTTGCCGTGCAGCACCCTTTTCGACCGCGGTGATGACATAGCTGCAGCCGACCCAGTGCGCCTCAGCAAAATCCGTCTTCGACCACTGGGCGGGATGATCCGGATGCGAGTGATAAAAGCCGACAATGTCCAGGCCCCGCTCTCGCCCCTGCCGCTGAATCCGGACCAACTCCCGCGGATCGATCTGGTAGCGGTTGTGCGCCGAATCCGCCCGCGCGTTCCGGGCACGAACCGCCTCTTCTACCTCGTTGACTGGCCGGCTCTCGGCCAGAAAATGCCCCAGGAGTACTCCGCAGCACTCCAAAGGGTAGGTTCCCTCCCCGTGCTGCCGAAGAGCATCGAAGACCTGCTGGCTCAGGCGCAGCATTGCACGCCTTCCGTGCCCGCAGCGCCAGGCAACTCATCCTTTGTCGAGGTCGAAGGAGGTATGGGCATTCAGCGCGGGGAAATTGCAGCCAATGGCCGGTTGTGCGAACCTGAAAGCAGTGGCGCAATCCACGAATCAGTGTAGCGCTTGTCTCCAGACCGAGGAAAGATCTGCCATGCTCAAGAAGCCGCGTCAGCGTACCTACAACGAAGTCATCAGCCAGCTTCGCAGCCTTCAGTTTGAAGTTCAGGACGTCGCGGGAGCCGCGGGACAGACGCGCATCTCCAAATACGGCTGCTCCATCGTGCTCGAACGCGCTCAGAATGAGGCGGGCCTGAGGATGGCTGTGCGCCCTGGCCCGGTGATCGGCGGTGAAATTGCCCACCTGGTGGATCGTGGATTTCAGAAGTTCTTCCACACCAGCAAATCCGAATTCCCTGCCACAGCCGAACAGCTGAAGACCCTCCACCGGTTTGTGGAGGAGATCAAGGAGATCGCCGGTTCCGTCACCCTCTACAACGAGGCGCTGGGAACGGTGAGCGATGCCTACCTCTATGATCGCGTCAAAGGAAACGATGTGCCGGAATCGGAGCGTCCGACGCCCGCATGGAAGCTGCCTACAGCCCGCTGACAGATGTTCCGGGACCGAGCGCCAGCCTGCGGCGTCGCGTCTCTTCATGCATGCGCCGCCAGTCGAAACACGTTGCTGCACTGGCCGTTCTTGTTCTGCTGGGTTCGCCAGTCGC
>JAJZJJ010000658.1 GCA_021810175.1 Acidobacteriota bacterium
GCCCGGTCACCGGCTACGCCTCCACCGTGAGCACCAGCATCGATGCAACCAAGGCCCGCGCCAGCTATGGCGTCGAATACGGCTGTGATCCGCAGAACGTATCCAAGGCCAAGGCGATCATCATTCGCGACCTGAACCAGATGCGCACCCAGGACGTGACGGCCGCGGAACTGCAACAGGCCAAGGCGCTGCTGCTCCGGCAGATTCCGCTCAGCGAGTCCAGCGAAAACGCGCTGGCCTCCGGCCTGCTGAGCCGCGCGGAGATCGGCCTGCCACTGGATGAGCCGATCATCGCCGCAAAGACCTACATGAAGCTCACCGCCCAGGACGTGCGCGAGGCCTTTGCCAGGAACATCAACACCAGCAACCTGGTGCAGGTGGTCCGCGGCCCCACGCCGCAATAACCTTCAGCATCTTATTGGCCCTGGTCTCGCAAGGTCGGGATCGGGGCCTTTTTGCGCTTCGGGAATCGCCTCGAATTGCGGAAGGATGCCTTGGCAAGGCAGGCTAATTTTGACTATAAGCTTACATATTTCAGTAAGATGCCTGACATATCCGCTATGCCTCCGCCGCAACTCCCGCGGCGGAGCAAGGCGCTTCCACCGGCGCCAGGTGCGCCACAACGTGCCCCCAGTACGCCAGCCGCGGCCGGTAGAAAGGCTCATTGTGGGCGTGGTTGGGCACCACGACCAGCTCCGCATTCCGCCCGCCCCAGTCAGCCAGCTGCGACGCCATCTGCACCGGAAAAGTCCGGTCGCGCTCCCCGTGCACAATCAGCACCGGTATCCTGCACCGGCGCAGCGGCCCTTCGCCGCTCCAGATGGGCGGCAGCACCACCGCGCAGCGCCGCGGAACCCCCATCGAGCAAGCCGCGTCGCGGAACGACGTGAACGCCGCGCACAGCACCAGCCGCTCCGGGCCGGTGCGCTCCACAATGGCGGTGGCAATGCCGCTGCCCAGTGAAAATCCCAGCAGTGACGCCGGCGCACCGGGCTCCAGCGCCCTGAGAAACGCAAAGGCCGCAATCGCATCCTGCTCGCACTGGCTCCAGTCCACCGCGCCTTTGCTTCTTCCGTAGCCCGAGTAGTCGAAGACCAGCGAAGCGATCCCCTGCGCGGCCAGCAGGTTCTGCACCGGCCGCCAGTGCTCCACGGTCTCGCCAATGCCGTGGCAGATCAGCAACGCCGCCCGCGGCGGCCCATCGCCGGGCCTCACGTGGACCGCATCCAGCAGTCCGCCGCCGCTGGGGATGGCGTGCCGCGCAGCCGGTTGCGGCGCCGCGCCCGCCGCAAACCTTCCCACGCGCCCCAGCGCGCGATCCCGCAGGCTGCATGCCCGGCTGATCACCGTGATCGCCACGGTAAATGTGAGCTTCTGAACGCCCATCGTAAAACGCGCATGCGTGCGGTTTCCCCGCACGCATGCCCGCATTCAGAATACCCCCCATCCACTTCCGGACAGAAAATGAGCACTCCGATTTTGAGATCCAAAATCGTCCGGGACCAATCATCTTCCAAGAAAGTTCAGGATCTTCCGCTCAATCTTCTCGGAATTCTTCAGTTGACACTCCCACACAGTCATTACTTCCCAACCAAGCCGGTGCAAGGCCGCCTTATGCGCCTTGTCTCTCTCAACGTTCCGCGTCAACTTCGGCTCCCAATAATCCCGGCGCGAGCCCGGAATCCGTCCTTCCCGGCAGCGCTTATGTTGATGCCAGAAACACCCGTGGACAAAGACAACCTTGTGCAGTCGAGGAAATACGAGATCGGGTCTCCCCGGCAGGTTGGGCGCATGCAGCCGAAACCGAAACCCTGCGGCGTGCACGATTCGGCGAACCATCAGCTCAGGTACAGTACCTTTGCTTCGAATTCGGCGCATATTCTCCGAGCGCCGCTCCCGCGAAAGCCTGTCAGCCATTGAGCTGATCCTAAACAGCGAGGTCGAGCGGAAGGTCAGAAATATCACGTATACGCTTGCCTTCTACCATGATCGCCATCATTTCCTTCCCATCATCGCTTCCGGACTCCCCGACGGCCTCCAGCAGCTCGTGCAATGCAAAATGATAGACGCAATCAATGTCTCCCGTACCGATAGCAAGCGAAGCAAGCCGGCTCGGGCTGGGCTCCCCAGTAACCACGACGATGTGAGGCAATCTGCCCTTCCTGTTCCGTATAAGGTTGAGCGCTTCGGATCTGGCATTCTGCGCTCGGTCGCTACGCAGAGTCCACTTGCAAGAAATACTCGCGTGGAGGAGGGGGTTACCGCCATTAGACGCCCTCAAGCTGGCGCGATCCGAGACCCCAGGAGAGCCGCGTGGTAGCTCCGGCGAGCTTCCGCCCAAGCCCGCCCACGGAAGGCTTCTGCAATTTTCTTGCGGAAGTATGTACTTTACGCAAGGGGCGGGAGTGACCTATGATTAGCCCACTCCCGAAGCCGCGTCCCACTGACTTTCATCCGGCAGGTATCAAGCCCCAAAATGACCGGCTCGTGAAAGAGAAAAACGGAATGACGATTGCTATAGGAATGCTCTGCCACGGGGGAGCTATTCTCGCCACTGATGGACGCGGTTCGTACGGAGACGGAACGGCTGCGCGTGCTAGAAAATTATGCGTTGTGGATACACGGAGCAACTTTTCATTCGCAATTGCAACCGCTGCCGACGATTTAGATGCAGCGGAAACGCTCGTAAGAGCAATTTCCGGGACGCTTATAGATAAAGCGGCGACGATCAAGGAATGGGAGCAGGTTGAGGAAATTGCAGCTAGGAAAATGTCCAAATGGCATCACGCTT
>JAJZJJ010000659.1 GCA_021810175.1 Acidobacteriota bacterium
TATCCGTTTACAACGCTGGAGCCGAACCTGGGCGTGGTGACGGTGGGTGAGATGCCCAACGAGGAATCGTTTGTGGTGGCCGACGTGCCGGGTCTGATTGAGGGCGCGCACGAGGGCGCGGGACTGGGCATGCAGTTCCTGCGGCACATTGAGCGGACGCGCGTACTGCTGCATCTAGTGGATGTTTCCGACGCCTCGGGGCGGGCGGATGCGGTGGAAGACTTCAAGGTGATCAACAAGGAACTGGCCAGCTTTGGCGCCGGTGGCGAGCATTCCCTGACGCAGAAGCCGATGATCGTGGCGGCGACCAAGATTGATGTGGCGAACCCGGAGAAGCTGAAGAAACTAGCGGCGCACGCCAAGCGGCGCAAGCTGGAGTTTCACGCCATCTCCGCCGTAACCGGCGAAGGGATTGAGGCGCTGAAGTGGGCGCTGGCGGCGCGGCTGCGGCCGGTGACGACGGATTGACGGCCGGCTCCCCGGCCGAGGCTCATGGGGACCAATGCGCATGCGATTCTGAGAGCGTGAAACGCATTCTTCGGAAAGGGAATGCTTCCACTAACCGGCTCTGGCTGCAATTTCGCCCAGGCTGTCGCGAGGATCAAAAGGGATGTTGAGGAGCCTGGCGGAACGCATGAGCCGCGGTCGCTCATTCCGGCGCCGGCTGCCACAGGCTTATGGTGGCTGCCGGATGTATGTCAGTCCGGAATGCGGGCTCCGCTACTGGCTCGGATTGCGATCCGAGGAAAACCTGCTGAAGAACGCAGCCGAAACCATCAAGCCGGGGGACGTGGTTTGGGACGTCGGCGCCAATATGGGGGTCTTTTCATTCGCCGCGGCGGGATTGGCTAGACCCAGTGGCCGGGTGTTTTCCTTTGAGCCGGATGCGGTGCTGGTGAGCCTTTTGCGGCGATCCGCGCGGCTGAATCCGCAGGCCGCCCGTGTGGAAGTGATTCCATGCGCAGTGTCGGATGCAGTGTCGCTGGCGCAGTTCAACATTGCCCGCCGCAGCCGCGCCGCGAATTTTCTTGCCGGCTTCGGATCGACGCAAACGGGTGGCGTGCGCGAGACGCACACGGTGGTGACCGTCACGCTGGACTGGATGGCGGAGCGGATTCCGCTGCCGGACGTGCTGAAGATCGACGTGGAAGACGCGGAACTGAACGTCTTTCGCGGCGCCTTCCGCATGCTGGAATCAAAGCGGCCCACGCTGCTGTTCGAGACCAGAGGACCGGGCCCTGCGCGCATCTCTCCACTGCTGCGGGAGTGGGGTTACACGCTCTACAACGGCGACCTGCCCCCATCGGAACGCAGGCCGCTGGCGACCGCAGCCTACAACACGCTTGCCGTGGTCGAGTAGCCGCAGAGCCATCCTCAATAGCGCTGCAGGAATTCCGGATCGACGGGGGTCTCGAAGAGCGAGGCGTCGCGCGTGACGATGGTCAGGCCGGATGGGGTGACGAAGTAGCGGCGCTTGTCCTCCACGGGGTCGTAGCCGATGACCGCGCCTTCGGGGATGTGGACGTCGCGGTCAATGATGGCGCGCCGGATGCGGCAATGGCGGCCGATATTGACGTGCGAAAAGATGATGCTGGAGTCCACCTCGGAGTAGGAGTTCACCCTTACATCCTGCGAGACGACCGAGTTTGAGACCACGGCGCCGGAGATGATGACGCCGGCGGCAATGACGGAATTGATGGCCATACCGGACCGGCCGGGCTCGCCGAAGACGAACTTGGCCGGCGGATACTGGCGAACGCGGGTGCGAATGGGCCAGCTCTTGTCGTAGAGGTTGAAGATAGGAGAGACCGAGCAGAGGTCCATGTTGGCATCGTAGTAGGCATCGATGGTGCCTACGTCGCGCCAGTAGAGTGCCTGCTTCTTGTTCTCGTCGACAAAGCTGTAGGCGACCATTTTCTTTTTGCCCAGCAGATTGGGCAGGATATTGTGGCCGAAGTCATGCTTGGAGTCGGGGTCTTCGGCATCGGCAATGAGCGCCTTGAGCAGCGTTTCCGTATTGAAGATGTAGATTCCCATGGAGGCGTCTACGGCCTCGGGATTGAATGGCGACCGGACGCTGGTGGAGGCCGGCTTTTCCTGGAAGCCGGCGATCTCGCCATTGCGCGCCACCTCGACGATGCCGAAGCGGGCAACGTCGTTGGGCGAGATGGGCAGGGTCGCCAGCGTGACTTCGGCCTTGGTCTCCTTGTGGTGTTCGAGCATGCGGCTGTAGTTCATTTTGTAGATGTGGTCGCCGCTGAGAATGATGACGTAGGTGGGCTGCTCGCTGCCGATGGAGTAGATGTTCTGGTAGACGGCATCGGCGGTGCCCATGTACCAGTTGGCGCCGGTGCGCTGCATGGGCGGCAGCAGCTCGAAGAACTCTCCCAGTTCCTGGGCCACGATGCCGGTCCAGCCTTCGCGGATGTGCCGGTTGAGGCTGAGCGCCTTGTACTGGGTGAGGATGAATACACGGCGCAGCCCGGAATTGATGCAGTTTGAGAGGGTGATGTCGATGATCCTGTAATGCCCGCCGAAGGGCACCGCCGGCTTGGCGCGATCCCGCGTGAGAGGAAACAGCCGTTCCCCGGCCCCGCCAGCCAGCAAGACCCCTAAAGTGTCCTTCATATCCATTGACCACCCCTCCGATTGGCGCTGGCGCGGGTCGTGCTGCTGCAGCGAAGCGAGCAATGCGATCCGGGCCCAGGCAAATTTGCGGCGACGATTTCACACCGTCTGCTAAACGGAGGAGGATACCACACACAGATGAACTTGGCAGCCCACCCTGCC